>CAMDJN010000050.1 GCA_945900795.1 Rickettsia typhi
AGTGATGAAGCGAAGGAGTGTGGATTGCATATGGTGGGTGGAAAGATGGTTAGGAGTAAGAGTCCGTCCTAGGGAACCTCTAATAATACCATTTCCCACTCCTAATTACCTTTTTAAGCTTCATCTTTTTGGTCTAAAAT
The DNA here is from genome assembly GCA_945900795.1 of Rickettsia typhi. Lineage (GTDB taxonomy): Bacteria > Pseudomonadota > Alphaproteobacteria > Rickettsiales > UBA1997 > UBA2645. Next base: position 141 of record CAMDJN010000050.1, read on the forward strand.
TTAAAAGAAAAACCTTGTGTATATCCGGATACACGCGGTTTTTCTTTTAAATTTTATCCTCAAAAATCTTTCGCTTAAAAAGGTAATTAGGAGTGGGCAATGGTATAAGATTGAAGTTTTAGAGTCTGTCTTGGGGCTGTCGCAGATCCTACAGCATCATCCTCAAATTCCCGTAATCCACATCATTGTGATATTTCTGCTTAGTTAGTACCAGAATTAATCCGAAGCAGATTGCCATAGAAAGCATAGACGAGCCACCGTAGCTGATGAATGGTAGCGTCATACCTTTGGTTGGTAATAATCTCAGGCTTACACCAACATTTACAATTACCTGCATGGTGAATTGCAGCATCAATCCGCACAGCGCTAAATAAACAAAAATGTCTTCCTCATCCAAAGCGCGCTTGATTATTCTGGTAATAAGATAGACGAAAATTATCAAAATTATTGCGCATGAAATTGCCCCATATTCTTCACCGACTACAGCAAAAATAAAATCCGTATGCGCATCGGGAACGAATTTTTTTACCTCACCATTTCCCGGTCCAGTTCCAAGAAAAGAGCCATTAACAAAAGCATCGATTGACCTATCCGCCTGATAATTTTTTTCTCCCGAATCCAAAAACTTATTGATGCGGTCCTCAACGTGAGGAAATGTGATGTAAGCAAAAAGCCCCCCCACAGCTCCCACAGCTCCCAGAATATAAATTACTGGCAATGGTAATCCATAAATAAATAGCTGAGAAACCCAGAGCATTGTTAGGGTTAGGGTCATTCCAAAATCTGGTTGTAAAAGGAGAAGAGTGATGATGACGAGATAGAGAGAGGCGGAGATTCCATACTTCACCTGCCATTTTTCAAAATGTAATCTTTGTAAAATGAAGGCGTTAAAAACTACAAAGAAGGTTTTGGCAAATTCTGATGGCTGTAAAGTAAAACCCGCAAAACTTATCCAGCGTTTAGCTCCTTTAGCTTCTGATCCAAAAAGTAAAACTAGAATTAAAAGTGCTAGAGTAATCGAAAGGCCTATAAGAGAAAATATTTTAATCTTCTCTTGATCAAGCAATGAGATTGTGACAAGTAAAATCAGGGCCACGAAAGCAAAGACGAGTTGCTTTTTGACGAAGAAAAATTTTTCAACATCAATTTTTTTAGCAACCATCGGACTGGAACTTGCAGTCATTATGAGCCCAAAAACTATGATGCCAATTACAATGAGAAAATTGATTTTGTCGATATCGAGCCACCATTTTCTAAAAAAACTTAGGTGGCGACGGTCGAATATTGCGTTAGACTTTACGTCCCAACTATCCATGATTTTATTGGTTTGAAGAGTGATTTCAAAAAAATTATTAAACTTTTCTTTAGAATTAGTAATTCGTAATTTCGTAACAACAGCATGTCAAATCAACAACAAAATCCCATGTCAAAAAACATGAATTACCAAGCAAATCAAATGTGGGGCGGAAGGTTTGATCAACAACCTTCTAGCTTGATGCAAGAAATCAACCAATCGATTACATTTGATCACAAGCTCTACAAGCATGATATTCTTGGCTCCATAGCTCATAGCAAAATGTTGGCTAAGGTTGGCATTATTACAAAAAGCGAAGCATCTTTGTTGGAAAAAGGCTTAAAGCAAATCAAAAAAGAAATCGAGTCTGGTGATTTTGAATTCAAAATCGAACTCGAAGATATTCACATGAATATCGAATCGCGTTTAAAAGAAATAGTTGGAGATGTTGCTGGAAAGCTTCACACAGCAAGGTCTCGTAATGATCAGGTTGCTTTAGATTTTCGTCTCTTTGTGCGTGATGAAATTGACGAAATCAAAAATTTACTTCTACAACTTCAAGAAAATTTAGTAAAAAAATCTAAAGAAAATAGTGCAGTAATAATGCCGGGATTCACGCATCTACAAATTGCGCAACCCGTTCTTTTTTCTCATCATTTTTTAGCTTATTTTGAAATGTTTAAGCGAGATCTTTCACGTTTTATTGACCTTCGAGCACGAATGAATGAATGCCCTTTAGGGGCTTGTGCATTGGCTGGCACATCATTTCCAATTGATCGTAACTTTGTGGCAAAGGAACTTGGCTTCAATTGTCCAACTAGCAATTCCATGGACTCAGTTTCGGATCGCGACTTCGCACTCGAATTCCTTTTTTGCCTCTCCACAACAGCTACCCACCTATCTCGATTAGCTGAAGAAATTGTGATTTGGATGTCAAAGGGATTTGAATTTATTCAGCTTTCTGATGCTTTTACTTCTGGTAGCTCAATCATGCCGCAGAAAAAAAATCCTGATGCGGCAGAACTAATTCGTGGAAAAAGCGGAAGAATCTTTGGTGCGTTATTTTCACTTTTTACAACCATTAAAGGCCTCACTCTTACTTATTCCAAAGATATGCAGGAAGATAAGGAGCCAGTTTTTGATGCGAGTCAAAATTCTAAACTTTGTCTCAAGGCTATGTCTGGCATGGTTTCAGACATGAAGATAAATAAAGAAAAAATGTTGGAGATGGCTAATGAGGGTTATTCTACAGCAACAGATTTAGCTGATTGGTTGGTAAGAAATCTTAAAATTCCGTTTCGTAACGCTCATCATGTTACGGGTCAAATCGTAAAAATCGCTGAAGATCGTGGATTAAAATTGCACGAATTAAAGCTTTCTGAAATGCAGAAAATTGAAAAGAAAATTACTGCAGAAATTTTTGACTATTTAGATGTTAAAAGTTCTGTTGAAAGTAGAAATAGCCTTGGCGGAACCTCTTCTGAAAGAGTTAAAGAAGAAATTAAAAAAGCAGAAAATTTTTTAAAAAATTTCAAATGAACGTCAATAAATTTTTGCTAATTTTTTGTCTTGCCTTCGGTTTAATTTCCTGCGGAAAAAAAAGTGGACTCGAATATCCTTACGAAAAAAAGAGGCCAAAATTTGATAATGTTAGTGACGAAATGTAACGGATTTTATGCTTGATTTACTTTCTTTTAATCGCGCTATTTTTCAGATGGAAGAGGCTGTGGAATTTTGCCAATCTGATTTGGCGAAGAATGATTCACGCTTATTTTTACATTTGAGAGCGGGCGCTATTCAAGCTTTTGAGTTTACTTACGAACTTGCGATAAAAATGTTACGACGCTTCTTGGAAGCTACAGAGCCTAATCCTGCGGTAAGTAACGAAATGACTTTCAATGAGTTGATTCGTCTTGGTTATGAACGTGGGTTATTAGAATCTGAATTAGTTACGTGGAAAGAATTCCGTAAAAATCGCGGCACTACAAGTCACACTTACGATGAGGAAAAGGCGAGTGATGTTTACGATTCTATTCCGAATTTTTTGAATGAGGTAAAGTTTCTGTATTCAGAAATCCAAAGACGGCAAAGTGCATCAAAATGATCGAAATTTCTTCTCGTGACCACGTGATTGTTGAAAAAATTTTACACTCAATTTTGTCGGACGAAGCGCGGGTTTTTGTGTTTGGATCGAGATCTTTTGGGACAGTAAAGCGATCCTCTGATCTTGATTTAGCAATTGACGCAGGAAGAAAGCTGACTCGCGAAGAACAACAAAAACTTTTTGATGAATTTGAAGAATCTGACCTGCCTTACAAGGTTGATATTGTTGATCTAAATAACGTTTCTGAAAGTTTTAAAAAAATTATCGATTCAACAAAAAAGCCATTTTTGAAATCATAAAAATTACAATTCATCCATACCCATGTCTGTTCTAATCGTTGATTTCGGAAGCCAAGTCACGCAATTAATCGCCAGAAGAATTCGTGAGCTTGGCGTTTTTTGTGAAGTAAAAAATCACGACATTACGCTTGATGAGATCAGAAAATCAGATGCTCAAGCGCTTATTCTTTCCGGCGGCCCCGCTTCGGTTTATGAAAAAGATGCACCGACGATTGATGCAAAGATTTTTGATTTAGGTCTGCCAATTTTAGGGATTTGCTACGGGCAACAGCTCATTTGTCATTTGCTTGGAGGGAGGGTTGGAAGCGCTTCGGATCGTGAATTCGGAAAAGCATTTATCAGAACTGATGGTCATTCCGATGTGAACGGATTCTTTGCTAATATGAGCGGAGAATCCACTTCATCTTTCGTTGAATTTACTTCCGCAGAGTTTCTTGAAGAAACAAAGGATTGGATGCCGAGTGAAGTTTGGATGTCTCACGGAGATAAGGTAGAATCTATTCCGCAAGGTTTTAAAGTGATTGCCAAAACTCCTTCCGCACCATTTGCAGCAATTGCCGATGAGAAGAAAAAAATCTACGGCGTGCAGTTCCATCCTGAGGTTGAGCACTCGATTGATGGTCGTCAAATGCTCAGAAACTTCGTCCTAAACATCGTTGGTTGTAAGCCAGATTGGAGCATGAAAAACTTCAAAAAAGACGAAATCGCTGAAATAAAAAAAATAGTCGGTGACAAGCAAGTCATCTGTGGACTCAGTGGTGGCGTGGATTCATCGGTTGTTGCAGCTTTAATCCATCAAGCAATTGGTAAACAACTCACCTGCATTTTTGTTGATCACGGCTTGCTACGAAAAAATGAAGGACAGGAAGTTACGGATCTCTTTAAAAAAAGATTTGGCGATAATTTTATTTGCGTTAATGCTGCAGAACTTTTCTTTTCTAAGTTAAGGGGTATTTCTGATCCGGAACAAAAACGCAAAATCATCGGCAAAACTTTCATCGAAATTTTTGACATTGAAGCAGCAAAAATCAAAGACGCTGACTTCCTAGCGCAAGGTACTCTCTATCCAGACGTCATTGAATCATCTCATCCAAATAAAGGCGCCAGCCATACCATCAAATCGCATCACAATGTTGGTGGCTTGCCAGAAAACATGAAGCTGAAGCTTCTTGAGCCGGTGAGAATGCTGTTCAAAGACGAGGTGAGATTACTCGGTGATGAGCTTGGATTACCATTTGGAATCGTACAACGCCACCCATTCCCAGGACCAGGACTTGCGATTCGAATCATTGGTGAAGTTACTCCAGAAAAAGTAAAAACTCTTCAGGAAGCTGATTTTATTTACATCGAAGAGATCATAAAGGCAGGGCTGTACAGTAAAATATGGCAGGCTTTTTCCGTTCTTCTTCCAGTTAAAACGGTTGGGGTAATGGGAGATGGTAGGACTTACGAAAATGTTTTAGCCTTACGAGCAGTAACCTCAGTGGATGGAATGACGGCAGATGTTTACCATTTTGATTCTGCATTTTTATGCCGAGTAACTAATCGAATCATCAACGAGGTGAGGGGGATAAACCGCGTAGTTTACGATTACACATCAAAGCCACCAGGAACGATTGAATGGGAGTAAAAATCTCTTCGAGGTTTTGTAAATTATAACATGTTTTTTAATGGTGGAGATAAGGAGGCTCGAACTCCTGACCCCCTGCTTGCAAAGCAGGTGCTCTACCAACTGAGCTATATCCCCAAACAATTGGAAGCGCGTAAGGTAAAAATGACTATCTTGTTGTCAAAAGAATTTTAACCCACGTTAGGAATAAACTTCCCCGATGCCGCACTTCTAGATTCATTTCCTGTAGGTAATTTTCTAATCTCTTTTCCCGCCAGTAAGTCTTTAATCTCATCACCTGACAAGGTTTCATATTCCAACAAAGCTTTGGCTAAAGTTTCTAAATCAGGCTTTTTATCTAAGAGGATTTTTTTAGCTTTTTGCAGAGCCTCGTCGATAATTCTTTTTACTTCAGAATCGATGATGTTTGCAGTTTCTTCCGAGAATTCTTTTGTACTGGCATAAAACTTTTGAGACTCGTCATTACCGTAATCAACTGTACCAACTTTATCACTTAATCCCCATCTTGTGACCATATTTCGTGCCATACTAGTTGCTTGAGCAATGTCTGAAGATGCGCCAGTTGTGACTTTGTCGTAGCCAAAAATTAACTCTTCTGCAGCCCTTCCTCCCATCGCAACTATCAAATCATCATGAAGTTTTGCACGCGTGATTGAAAAGCGATCTGTTTCTGGAAGTCGCATTACGAGACCAAGAGCTCTACCTCTGGGAATAATCGTAGCCTTGTGAATTGGGTCAGAATTGGGGCAGTTGAGAGCGGTAATTGCGTGTCCGGATTCGTGGTAAGCAGTTAATTCTTTTTCTGATTGCTGCATGACCATCGACCTTCTTTCTGCGCCCATCATGATTTTATCTTTGGCATCTTCCAAATTTTGCATCGTTACCATCTTTTGATTTAAGCGCGCTGCCAACAATGCTCCCTCATTGATCAAATTAGCAAGATCTGCACCGGCAAAACCCGGAGTGCCGCGTGCAATAGTTGCAATTTCAACATCTGCTGCGGCAACAATTTTTTTCATGTGAACCGCAAGGATTTGTTCTCTTCCGAGAATGTCAGGATTTGGAACTGTAATTTGACGATCGAAGCGACCCGGGCGAAGTAGGGCGCGATCAAGAACATCAGGACGATTAGTTGCGGCAATTATTACAACTCCTTCATTTTCAGAAAAGCCATCCATCTCAACTAACAACTGGTTTAGTGTTTGTTCACGCTCATCATTTCCTCCTCCAACTCCACTTCCCCTGTGACGCCCAACTGCATCAATTTCATCGATGAAGACAATACATGGAGCAGATTTTTTAGATTGCTCAAACATGTCACGAACACGACTCGCACCGACTCCAACAAACATTTCAACGAAATCGGATCCAGAAATTGAAAAGAAGGGAACGCCAGCTTCACCAGCAATTGCACGTGCAAGTAGTGTTTTTCCAGTTCCTGGAGAACCAATTAACAAGCATCCTCTCGGTATCTTAGCGCCTATGTCTGTGTATTTTTTTGGATCTTTTAGGAAGCTAACAATTTCTGATAATTCTTGTTTCGCTTCATCAATACCTGCCACGTCAGCAAACATCACCTTACCTTTATTTTCCTGCAGAAGTTTTGCGCGTGATCTACCGAATCCAAAGGCTCCCCCACGTCCACCCCCACCAGCTCCCTTGGCAAAAAATACCCACAACCCAATCATTAAAATAAATGGAAGCCAGCCCATTATTCCCGCAATAACCCTTTCTGATTTACTCACAAGAGGAACGGCATTGATCTCAACACCTTTTTCTCGCAACGTTTCAACTAGGCTGGGATATTCGGGAAGGTATGTGTAAAAGCTGTTCCCGTCGCTCAGAGTCCCCATTAAGTCATGTCCTTTTAGACTTACTTTGGCCACTTCGCCGGCATCAACTTTTTTTAGAAAATCACTGAAGATAATTTTATTTGACGAAACTCCATCTGGTCCACCGATAATATTTGAAATCGTCATTACGATTAAAAAGATTGCTAACCAGGTGAAGAAATTTTTTCCGGGACCTTTCATTAATTATCCGATTAAGTGAAGTCTGATTATTGACAAGATAGCCGCAATCGCAGTGGCGATCGAAATGAAATGCACTAACATGATGTAGAAATGCATTTTGGTTTTGTTCGAAATGTAATCTTCAATGATCACGCGCATGCCAAGAGAGCCATGATAAAGCGAAGTTGAAACCAATAAAATTCCCATGATGGCATTAAAAGGGTAGGCGAAAAAAACCGGAAGATAACTTTGCGGATCTTGAGCAATTTGAACGAAGGAGAGAACAAGCCAAAGGATCAGAGGAATTAATCCGACGGCAGAAATTTTTTGCATCAACCAGTGATGAGAGCCAGTTTTGGTTGAAGGGGCAATTTTGATTTTTTTCATTTGGCTAGAAAAATTAGAAAAACTTTAAGTAAATTACAGTGCAGATAGTAATAATCGTGAGTACAAGAGAGGCTGATATTGCAAAAATTCCGCTAGTTCTTGCGGTCTTTTTTTCAAAACCTTTTCCGATGTCCCAGAATAAATGACGTATCCCATTCGCGAAATGGTAGTAAAGGGAGAAGGTTACACCTATTGCCGCAAGAAGAAAAATACTGTCGAATATTTTTTTCATTGGACAGTCACAAGAATCAGCTGATTCAGCAATATTGATTTGGTAAGTGTAATAGACGATGTACCAAGAAATGGCAACGATCGAGGTGTAAAGCAATACGCCAGTAAAGCGATGTAAAATTGAAGTAAGTGAGGAAATATTCCACTTGTAAATTTGCAAGTGAGGCGAGGTTGGCCTTTGTTTTTCTGTCATTTTCTGTTTAGCTTTATTTTGAGATTGCGAGTAAATCAAAATTTATTTAGGCAAAATTTATTTAGGCAAAATATTATTAGGCAAAATTTGTGAAGAATTTTTAGACGAATTTCCACATCACTTCGCCATTTGCAACTTTTTAAATCTCACAAAACCAGATTGATGCCAGATTAATAAGCGTACTTACTCAACCAAAAAAGTTAGTGATTTTAAATATTCGCTTTCCTTTAAAGCTGGATGAGACGGGTGGTCGTAGCCCGCGCCAAAAGTACGAATGAGTTTAGCTTTACAACCAGATTTACGAAAACCGTCATTTGCAGCGGAAATCAAATCACTCACACTAGCATTGTGTGAGCAAGAGGAAAGTACTAGCAGGCCATTTTTTCTTACTAAATTTGTCGAAAGCTTAACCAATTTTTCGTAACCCTTTAGGCCAGAAAAGAAATCTTTTTTAGATTTTACAAAGGCCGGAGGATCAAGCACTACAATGTCAAATCTCCTTTTTTGAAATTCTTCATTTTCCAAAACTTCAAAAACTTTTCCAAGAACCAATTCCGATTTTTTGGTGTAATTATTTTCCTCTAAATTGGTTTTTAGCTTTCCTAAAGATTCAGAACAAGAGTCGATGAAAGTTACAGATTTCGCATCATTTTTTAAAGCATTCAAACCAAACCCACCCAAGTAACAAAAGGCATCAAGCACATCTGCATTCTTAGAAATTGAGCCAACAAATTTGCGATTTTCTCTTTGATCAAAGAACCATCCGGTCTTTTGTCCGGAAGTCACATCAATTAAAAAGCTCAAATCATTTTCTTCAACTCTGACTTGGTTTGGAATGTTTCCCTTCACAACTTTTACATAACAATCCAACCCTTCTAATCTACGCGCCTCAACATCATTTCGCAAAATTATTGCCGCGTTTGGAAAGATTTCTTCGAGCGCAGAAATTAAAAATGGCAAAAGTCTCTCCATTCCAGCAGTTGAAATTTGACAAGAAAGAACATCGCCAAAGCAATCAATAACAAGGCCAGGAAGAAAATCAGCTTCAGAATGAACTAAGCGGTAAAATTGTTTTTCTGTCGCGCTACGCGTCGACGGGGTTTTTGTGAAGAATTTTTCGCGTAAATTTTTTGCTGATGTGATTTTTTCTACGAAGAAATTGTGATCTATTTTTTGACCACAATCGTGAGAGAGGATGCGACAAGAAATAAGGCTGGATGAATTGAAGTAACCAATTGCGAATGCTGGCCTTGCTGGATCAAATACAATCTCAACAAGCGCACCTTTTTCTAGGGTTTTTAGTTGAGAGAAATTTTCAATCTCATTAGAAAAAATCCACGGCGAACCTTTTGCTACCCTGATGTCGTGACGTTTTTTGATTTGTAGCTTTGGAAGAGTTTGTGTCATTGACGTAATGTTTAAAGGTTACTTCTAGGAAATTCCTCCAACCGTCTAAATTCCTTAACTCAGAAAGCCACTTCTTTAGTTCCTAAAGCCTGTTTACACAATCTTCGCTTCAAGGGGTTGCACCTGAAAATACTTAACAAAACTCGTTCTAGCTCCCTCTTCCCTTGTAGGAGAGGGCTGGGGTGAGGGGGGTAATTTAAATAGATCGTAAACAGACTCTAAAAAATTTTAGCTAATTCGATCACGAAGGAGTTACGCCCAACCTTCTTTGAATTCGGAATCTGGTACCCTCCGAATAAAGTAAGATCTTTGGGTAAATTGTAACTCATTCCAGTTGCAAAAATTCCAAGCGCATGATTTCCAGAATACCAATCATTGATGAAACTTGGGGCCGTTGCAAATCTAACTTTTTCATAAATTTAAGATCAAAAGTTTTTGCGAGTCAGAAAAGCAAAAGTTTTTGTTGGAATTTCTTGGTTTTTTGAGCTTTTGAGGGCTCATTTTTTGGTTAGTTTTGGTATTTTGGTGTTTTG
>CAMDJN010000051.1 GCA_945900795.1 Rickettsia typhi
TTTTTCTCAAGGTTGAGTTTGTAAATTATTTCTCGTTCACAAAGAGAAATCCGAGTGTAGTTTTTGGTCATGATTGCGCACTTTAATTGTTGTAAACCTTTTGAGGTTAACAACGATGTAAAGTTGCGCTAGGAGATTGAACTCACCGGGGGTTCCGAAGCAGCCCCCCCCTCAACAGTGATTGCTTAAAATGGTGCTATCGAGTGGAATCGGACCACCGACCTCTTCATTACCAATGAAGTGCTCTACCCCTGAGCTACGATAGCAAATTATTGTGCTCTAATCCTACCAACCACCGCCACGATTCAAACGAGTGTCTCCTTTGCCATGCATTTTCCAGACACTTCCAAGAGAGTGTTTTCCTGGATCATATCTTTCTGCACCGGGCAATGGTGGCTCCATATCCGCTGATTGCAAAATACCAAGAACAGAGTGACGACAAAAAGAGCTCGCCCCCCAAAAAACCGAATTGTAGTCGCTAAAATTTTTCTTAACTTCTTTCGGATTGTCCCAATTTATTTTTACCAATTCTTTTTTGTATCTCTCTTTGATAACTGGAATATTGGGATTTGAGGAGGCTATGTCTGGATCTTTACTCCAAGTATAAAATGACATGTATAGCGCCCCACCAAATTGCGAACCGAGACCTGATTGGCAACCATGCACCCATCCCAATTCAAACCCCGGCGTACCGCCCTTCGGCATTTGTTTAAACAGGGTATATCCCATCGGTTTATACCAGTTTTTTACACATCCCCCAAGTAATAGAACGAAAGAAAGCAGGGTGAATATTTTTTTATATGACTTACGCAAAGCGAGTATCGCAAAGAGATTTTTGCGTAAGTCCTATTTTATTTGATCCGCTCAACATCAGCAGCAACACGGACTTTAATCATAGCATCAGGGTCAGCAACTTCTCCACCTCTTCCACCTTTTTTAATTTTATCAACGAATTCCATACCCTTAACTACACGTCCGAAGATGCTGTATTGCCTGTCCAAAAATCTAGAATCGTGAGTGACGATGAAGAATTGGCTATTACCGCTGTTTGGATCAGAGGCGCGCGCCATTGAGAGAGCGCCGCGAACGTGAGGCTCGTCAGAAAATTCTGCTTTGACATCCATCAATTTGCTACCGCCCATTCCGGTACCGGTAGGATCGCCAGTTTGCGCCATGAAACCATCAATCACGCGATGGAAAACGATCCCGTCATAAAATTTTTGACGTGCCAAGGTTTTAATTCTTTCGACATGTCCCGGAGCGATATTTGGCAGAAGCTTAACTACAACACGACCATATTTTAAATCGATGTAAAGCATGTTTTCAAGATCAGCGATTTCTTGTTTTTCTTTCGCTTGTGCAGAAATGTCATTCATAAGAAAAAAAATTGCGGTTAAAAAAGTAAAGATGGTAGTAAGTATTTTTTTCATATATCAAATCTGATTCAGCATACCGAAGTCCAAGAGACTTTGGTATGTTTCTTTAAGGAAAGGAAAATTTTACAATCAATGAAGTCGTGTGAATTTTTATCAGCTTATGAATAATTCAAATGTAATCTTTTTATCGCAAAAGCTAATTGCTTTTTCATCTTACAGCGGAGTAAGTCAAGGCGTAATTAATTTTCTAGAAAATTATCTAAGCAACCTTGGATTTACTTGCAATATTTTAGAATTTGAAGGCGACAATTCTTACAAAGTAAACAATTTGCACGCAGTTTTTAATCCAAAAAATTCAGAAAAAATTTTATATTTTGCTGGACATACTGACGTTGTAAACGAAGGCGATAAATCGCTTTGGACTCACGATCCATTCACTGCAAAAATTATTGACGGAAAGCTTTTTGGTCGTGGAGCTGCTGACATGAAATGTGCCATCGCTTGCTTTATGTCTGCTGTTGAAGAATTTTTATCTACAGAAAAAAATCATGATTTTGGTATCGGATTTTTAATCACAAATGATGAAGAGGCTGACAGCGTAAACGGCACAAAAAAAGTTTTGGAATGGATGAGAGAAAATAACAAAAAAATTTCTTACTGCTTGATTGGTGAACCAACAAATCCAGAAAAATTTGGTGAGATGATCAAAGTAGGAAGGCGCGGCTCTATTGGTTTCAAGCTTAAGATTATAGGAAAGCAAGGACATGTTGCTTACCCGGCAAACGCTCTAAATCCAATTACGATTTTAATGAATATTTTAAAAATTCTTAAAGATCACAAATTTGACGAGGGATCAAAATTCTTCGATCCAACCAACTTAGAAATCACCTCGATCTCATCGCAGAATCTAGGTGGAAATGTCATTCCAAATGAAGCTGAAGCCATATTTAACATACGTTTCAACGACCTTCATTCTTCAAAATCAATTGTCGAATTGATTGAATATGTTTGTAAAAAATCAATGTGGAATGAGTCAAAATATGAACTTACACACAGAACAAGTGGCGAATCTTTTTTGAGTAATCCAAAATTTTTAGCAGAAAAAGTCTCTGCTGCGATTGAAAAAATTTGTGGACAAAAACCGATATTAAGCACGAGCGGAGGAACTTCCGACGCCAGATTTATCAAGGATTATGCTGAGGTTGTGGAGATTGGATTGGTTAATAAAACTGCGCATCAAATTGATGAATTTGCGCTCGTAGAAGAAATAGAAAAATTGCAAAAAACTTACCTAGAAATTTTAAAAAATTTTTAATTCTGATGCAAAAAATTCGTGAATTTATTCTGACTTTTAGCTATTGTGGAAAATCCAAGAAAGCGCCCGGAACCGTTGGTAGTCTTGCCTCTGTTATAGTTTGGTTTTTTGTAACAATGTGGTTTTGTAATCACGAAGTCTCAATTTTTTGGCAGAGTTTTATTTGGGGAGCAACATTACTTTTGACTCTAATTTACGCTAGTTTCGAAATTAAACATTACGTCGCAAATCTCGCCAAAACTACAGGAACCTCTAAAAAACATGATGTTGATCACCAGTCAATCGTGCTCGATGAGTTTGTCGGACAGGTTCTGGCGCTGCAGTTATCTTTTCTCTTTCTTCATCAGAATTATTTCCAAAAACCGTTCCTGATCACAGCTCATCTGATTTTTTCTTTTATAATCTTTAGATTTTTTGACATCACAAAACCATCTTTCATTGGCTATGTTGATCGGAATTTTAAAAGTGGATTTGGCGTGATGTTTGATGATTTGCTTTGCGGAATTATTGCGGCAGGAATTTTTATTATTGGCTACATTTTGATTATTTGAATTATGCAGAATTTTCTTGGAGAATCTTTTCCCAAAACTCGTTTGAGAAGAAATCGTAAATCATCCTGGATACGCGATTTAACAGCCCAAACAACCATCTCCCCATCGAATTTAATTTTACCACTTTTTGTGATCGAAGGAAAAAATTCGATAGAAAAAATTCCTCACCTACCAGATGTTTTTCGCCTCTCAATTGATCTGATTTTAAAAAAAGCAAAAGATGCGCAAACTCTAGGCATTCCTGCAATAATGCTATTTCCGGTCATAGATCAGAAGTTAAAAACTCTTGATGGAAAAGAGGCCTGGAACAAAAGAAATCTGATATGCAGAACAATTGAAAAAATCAAAAATTCAGTTCCAGAAATTGGTGTAATTTGCGATGTAGCACTTGATCCATACACGTCGCACGGGCATGACGGAATAATTGGAACAAATGGCGATGTTGAAAATGACGCCACAATTGAGCTGCTTTGCAAACAAGCATTGGTGCAAGCTCAAGCCGGGTGCGACGTAATCGCACCTTCTGACATGATGGATGGAAGAATAGGGGTGATTCGTGATGCATTGGATGATGCAGGCTTTGTGGATGTGGCTATCATGTCTTACGCGGCAAAATACGCATCAAGTTTTTACGGACCTTTTAGACATGCGGTTGGCTCAGCCTCAAACTTAAACACATCCACTAAAAATAAAAAAACCTATCAAATGGATTTTCGCAATTCCAATGAAGCTATGCGTGAAATCGCGATGGATATTGCCGAAGGTGCCGATACCATCATAATCAAACCAGGAATGCCTTACCTTGATGTAATTTTGCGCGCATCGCAAAACTTTCAAATCCCAATAATTGCCTACCAAGTTAGCGGGGAATATGCGATGTTAAAGTCAGCTGCACAATCAGGAGCGTTTGATTTTGCATCAAGCTTTCACGAAAGTATGATAGCATTCAGAAGGGCCGGGGCAAGTGGGGTAATAAGTTATGGTGCCGCTGAGTACGCAAAATCAATGATCAAATTTTAAACCAATGCAAAATGTTATTGTAACTGGTGGAGCGGGCTTTATCGGATCTTCTCTTTGTAAAATTTTAGCTAAAGAAAACCTCAACACAATCACCGTTGATAACTTATCCACAGGTTTTGCTGATCTGATAAAATATGGAGATTTTGTAGAAGGCGACGTCGGTGATTATGCAAAAATGATGGAAATATTTTCTCGATACAAACCAATTGCCGTTTTTCATATTGCGGGGTCTAAATCGGTTTCAGAATCAATAACGAATCCTTACAAATACTACAACAACAACGTCACAAACACAAACGCACTTTTAAAGGCTACGGTTGATTCCGACATTAAATATTTCATATTTTCTTCGAGTGCAGCAATTTTTGGAATTCCAAATAAACATGAAAAATTTCTCAACGAAAGCGCTGCTAAAAACCCAATAAATCCTTACGGCGTTTCGAAGCTAATGGCTGAAAATATTCTAGACAGTTATAAAAATGCTTACGACCTTAACTACATTGCTTTGCGCTATTTTAACGTTACCGGCGCTGATCCAGAATTAGAGTTGGGAGAAATCACTTCAAATCCATCTAACATATTTCCGTTATTAGCTCGCGCAGCATCTGATAAAGAAAAAACATTCACAATTTTCGGCAACGATTATGATACGCCAGATGGAACTTGTATCAGAGATTATATCCATGTTTGGGACTTGGTAAACGCACACGTTGCTTCATTCAAAAAGCTTTTAGAAAGCAACAATTCTGCCGTAGTGAATTTAGGAAATGGGACCGGTTTTTCGGTGCAGCAGGTAATAAATACATTCCGCACAGTAACCAAAAAAGATTTTCTGGTAAGGCTTGGCAGTAGAAGAGATGGCGATCCAGATTCGGTAATGGCTGATATAAAATTTGCAAATAAGTATTTAGATTGGTACCCAAAATATACCAACCTTGAAGATCACGTTAGAGATTCATGGAATTGGCATCAAAAACTTTTACAGAAATCATGAAAAATGCTCCCATAATTTTTTGCCATTACGGTAATAGCAAATATCTGCCCTATGTTTTTGAGTGCATAAAACTCTCGAATAAAAATAAAGAAATCATCTTACTTGGTGACGAGTCTAACATTGCAGTAGCGCGCCTTCACGGCATCTCGCATGTAATTTTAAAGGATTACGATTTTGGTGATGACTTAAGAGTTTTTGATGATATCTATCAACTTATTACCACGCGAGGTTTTGATAGCCATAAGCACGGGGAAGATTGGAATAAATTTGTATTTCGTAAGTGGTTTATCTTGAATAATTTTCTTATCAAAAACTCGATAGAACAATTTTGGCACTTTGATTCCGATACCATGATCTTTACCGATCTTTCCACTTTAGAAGACAGGTATAAAAATCTTGATTGCACAGAGCAGTGTATGGGTTATTGCATGAAAGGTTTTTTCACTAATTCAAAAATTATTGGAAGATATACCGCAAAAATTAACGAGGTTTTTCAACGCAAGCCATTTATAGAGGGCGTAAAGGAATCTATGAAAAATCACAATGATGTTGCGAGTTTTAATGAAATGTCAGTATATACAATCTTCAAACAAGAAGAAAGTTTTAAAACAGTACATCTTATCGACATCGTGGATGATTCATTTTTTGATGATTTAATGTGCAGAGGTCATGGGATGAAGATGGAAAAATTGCCGTTAGGAGAAGATACAAAAGTAGTTTTTCTAAATTCTGACGGAAGATTTTTTTGCCAAGAGGAGGAGACGGGGAAACTCATTCATGCACATGCCTTGAATCTAAGTTGGATACCGATATACATCTACAAAGCAATTTTAAAACATTTTAAAACAAATTATGGCAAACCTTCTGCCACACCCACACAAAATACTATTACATTAGCGCAAGTTTCAGTTCCAATAAAGCAACGGCTAAAGCTATTAAGAAAAGCGATCAAGAAACTTGTCTTACCAGGCTCTAAGGTCTTACCGCGGGGATAATTAACGATGAACGCAATTCTTTGACTTAAACCCCGACATCCCCTCTGTCATCCCAGAAGCTAAATGGTAAAAAGACTTGGAACAGCTTCTGCAAGGCAATTAGAAGTTTGCATCTTGCCTTACAAAAATTTCAAAAATAGTTTCTCTGCGAACCGAAGAGCCCTTCAAAAAGACCGCAAACAAATCAAGCGTAGTCACATTTTTCCGCAAAGCCTTGCGCAATTTTTAATTAAAACAAAGCCATGTTAAATACTGCTAACCTAGGATTTCCTAGAATTGGAGCTAATCGCGAACTAAAAAAAGCTGTCGAAAGTTACTGGAAAAAAACCATCTCACGCGATGAATTGAAGAAAGTTGCAAGCGAGATCAAAGCCAAAAATTGGCAAGCACAAAAAACTGCTGGAATCCGCTACATTCCATCCAACGACTTCTCTTTTTACGATCACATCCTTGCTGCCTGCGCCTTGTTTGGCGCTGTTCCACAAAGATTTGTAGATTCTTTCAAGTTCGATGGTAAACATATTGATCTTGACCTTTACTTCGCGATGGCTCGTGGAGCGCAACGCGACGGTGTTGACGTTACCGCGATGGAAATGACAAAATGGTTCGACACTAACTACCACTACATAGTTCCTGAACTAACTAAGAACCAAAAATTCACGCTTTGTTGCGAGAAAATTTTTAATGAATTCCTTGAGGCAAAAAATCTTGGAATCGAAACTCGTCCAGTAATCATCGGACCAGTCAGTTTCTTGCTTTTAAGCAAAACTGTCGATGGTTCAGACAAGCTTGATTTGCTCGACAATCTTCTCGTCGCTTACAAAGAGCTTTTCAAAAAACTTCAAGAAATCGGAGTAAAAGATGTACAAATTGACGAGCCCTTTTTGGTTACTGATTTGTCTGCAGAAAGCATTCAAGCTTACCTCAAAGCCTACCCACAAATCAAGGCAGCTTCTGGCTCAATCAAGCTTCACCTCGCAACTTACTTCGAGTCTTTGGGTGAAAATTCTGCACTCGCTTTCGACCTCGGAACTGACTCAGTTCACGTTGACTTGGTTCGCGCTCCTGAACAATTCGAACAAATTTTAAAACTTGTAAAGCCTGGTCAATCCTTGTCTCTCGGACTTGTTGACGGTCGTAACATTTGGATTAACAACTTCGAAAATTCAATTGCTGTTGTAAAAAAAGCCATTGCCGCTCTTGGAAAAGATCGCGTGATCGTTGCTCCATCAAGCTCCTTATTGCATACTCCGGTTGATCTTGCGGCTGAAGATAAGCTAGATTCCGAAATCAAATCTTGGCTGTCATTTGCAACTCAAAAACTTTCTGAAATTGTCGTCATTGCGAAAGCTGCCCAAGGGGAAGACGGACAAGAGGCTGAGGTTAAATCAGTTCTTGAAGCAAATAAGTTAGCACTTCAGGCCAGAAAAACTTCCTCACGAATTCATGATGAAGCAGTGAAAAAAAGACTCACTTCAATCAGTGAATCTTTGATGACTCGAAAAAGTAATTTTGCTTCACGTAAGAAAATTCAAGCGACTCACATCGAGTTACCAATTCTTCCAACTACTACAATTGGCTCATTTCCGCAAACAAAAGAAGTTCGTAAAGCGCGCGCTGATTTCAAAGCCGGAACACTTTCTGCCGCTGATTACAAAAAATTTCTTGAAGAAGAAACTACCAGAACCATTCGCTTCCAAGAAGAAATCGGGATCGATGTTTTGGTTCATGGCGAGTTCGAAAGAAATGACATGGTAGAATATTTTGGCGAACAGCTGAAGGGATTTTTCTTCACCAAAAATGGCTGGGTTCAAAGCTACGGTTCACGTTGCGTAAAACCTCCGGTAATTTTTGGAGACGTTTCTCGTCCGAAAGCAATGACTGTAGAATGGGCGAAATATGCACAAAGCCAAACTAAAAAAATCATGAAGGGCATGCTTACCGGCCCAATCACGATTTTGCAGTGGTCTTTCGTGCGCGACGATCAGCCTAGAAAAGACACGGCTCTACAGATTGCTTTCGCAATTCGTGACGAAGTTTGTGACCTCGAAACTGCAGGAATCAAAATCATCCAAATTGACGAAGCGGCTCTGCGCGAAGGTCTTCCAATCCGTCGCGGCAAATGGAATGAATATCTCAAATGGGCAGTTGAAGCCTTCAGAATTACAGCTTCCAGAATTGAAGATCGTACTCAGATTCACACTCACATGTGTTACTCTGAATTTAATGACATCATCGAAGCCATTGCTGACATGGATGCAGACGTGATCTCAATTGAAACTTCACGTTCACAAATGGAATTGTTGAAGGCTTTCGTTGACTTCAAATATCCAAATGAGGTTGGGCCTGGAGTCTACGACATCCACTCTCCTCGCGTTCCAAGCCAAGAAGAAATGGAAAAACTTTTGCAAAAAGCGCTCGATGTTTTGAAGCCAGAACAAATTTGGGTTAATCCAGATTGCGGCCTTAAAACTCGCGATTGGCCAGAAACCAAAGCTGCTTTACAAGCCATGGTTGATGCAACTTTGTCAATAAGGGCGCAGATCCAGTAAGTTCGTCAAGGCTTAGTTAAATAGAAAAAGGCGGGAGAAATCCCGCCTTTTTTTTTAATTCAAATTTGTCATTAGAATCATGTCAAAATCTACAATCGGTAATGCTCCGGTAATTTTCTTACTAGGAAGCTCTACCGCAGGGAAAAGTACGATTTGTAAAGAAATTGAGATACAAGATCAGACGCTTCCATTCGATCAACGTCCTTAACCTTAAAGTGTGGGGCGATGATTTAGAAAAGGATGGAAATGGACCGCGTTGCGAAAAATATCTGAATGGTAATACAAAATTTCCCTCAATCAAAGAATCATTCCCTGAGGTGATGTCAATTTTTTATGGTATTGCACTTGGAGCGATGCCGGATGATCCAAATAATCCAGATAGAAAACATCTAGAGCTGCAATTGCTTGATGATAAATTGCTACCGCTACCTGATGAGAAATTTAATAAAGGGCTTGATGATTTTTTGGAAAAAACTAACGGGCGTTACAACAAAGAATCTCTAAAAACTCTGAGATTATTAGCGCACAAAAATCCAGACAACTTCAGAGAAAAAGCTGGCTTTCACATGAGAGGTTGCGTTGAAAGAATGTTTGATCGCGCCATTGAAAATTCACAAAATGGCCTACCAACCATCCTTGATGTAGTGCCGTTCGGTGGGAATATTGGCGAGCTTTTTGAAAAATATTCTGAATCAAAAAACTTCACTTGTCCAACTCGCACAGCATTAATCCATGTGCCAATTTCAGAATTAGCGACGCGAATGGGAGAAAGAAATCGTCAGGCCTTAGCCAGCGGCAATCCTGAAAATCAACGAACCGGAACCTTTGTTTTTGATCAATATACTAATGCTTTCGGTGCGAAAGGTGAGTCATCGGCCAAACTTCCTGGCGAAGAATTGCGAAGAGGAGATATTCATGCGGCCGTTTACGAGTTCGGCAAAGATGAGGGTGGCAAAAAAATTTACGACATGGAAAGCCAAACAGAGGCGGCCTTGGCAACAATCAAGCAATCGAAAGGTTTGCTTGAAAAGCTTGGATTTGAAGGGATGCAAGAACTTATTCAAGTTGGAGCGATGTTAAAATCAGACATCGTTTACGACCACCTAAAAATGCCAACATCAGAAATTGCAAAAGGAATTCGTGATTTATTATGACCCCCAAAAACTGGACACCATTTCTCCCAATTTAGAGTTCTCTTTTTAAATATTTCCCCAATATTTTAAGGAGTAAAAAAATGCCAAAAGGTCAGAAAAATAACTACAGCCCTTCTTTCAAAAAACAGGTCGCTTTAG
>CAMDJN010000052.1 GCA_945900795.1 Rickettsia typhi
AGCTAAGAAAAAAAATGATGGATTCCGGCGTGACTTTGCTTGATCCGTCATCAGTTTATTTTTCTTTCGACACTAAAATTTCTCATGATGTGGTGATCCATCCAAATGTATTTTTCGGACCAAAAGTTGTGATTGAAAAAAATGTTGAGATTAAATCTTTCTGTCACATCGAAGGTGCCGAGATTGCTTCTGGTGCGGTGGTAGGGCCATTTGCTAGAATTCGTCCTGAAACGAAAATCCATGAAAATGTTCGTATTGGAAACTTCGTCGAAGTCAAAAAATCGCACGTAAAAAAAGGTGCGAAGATAAATCACCTGAGCTACATCGGAGATTCTGAAATTGGCGAAGAAAGCAATATTGGTGCTGGCACGATTACTTGCAATTATGATGGTTACAGCAAGTTCAAAACCAAAATAGGGCAGGGGGTTTTTGTTGGGTCGAATACGGCTTTAATTGCGCCGGTTGAAATTGGAGATGGTGCGGTTATTGCTGCAGGAAGCGTGATTACGAAAGATGTGGTGAAAGATGAATTGGCTGTTGCTAGAGCTAAGCAGATCAGCATCTCAGAGGGCGGGAAAAAATTTCATCAAACCAAATCAAAAAAGCCAAATCAAAAAAGAGATGATGAAACAACTACAACTTAAATGTGCCAAAAAATGGATGGAAAGTAGTTGGAATACAGGCTCTAAGTTGGTTCTTATTTTTTCTTTCTTTTTGATGATTTTTTTTTCAACCGTAAACTCCTCATTTGCCGCTCGCGTTATCCAAGAAGTTAATTATTACGCTTCACTTCGCTCTTCCGAAACTAATGTTCGCGCTGGTCCAGGTCAAGATTATCCGATTAAATTTACTTTCAAACTTAGAGGCATGCCAGTGCGGGTGACTAGTGAATATGATAATTGGAATGAAATCGAGGATTATGAAGGTCAGACAGGTTGGGTGATGCAAAGCTTATTAACTAAGAAGAGAACTTTAATGGTTCACACTTCCAGAAGTTTCGTGAATATGCATTCCAAAAATAATGAAAAATCACGAATTGTTTTTCGTCTCGAAAATCATGTGGTTGGTGATTATTTGAAATGTTTAGAAGATTGGTGTGGAATTAAGTTGAATGGTAAGAAGGGGTGGGTGCAGATTGGTGACGTGTTTGGGGTGGAGTGATGGAAGTCTCAAAAAAATCTAATTTTTAGAGGTTCCCTAATATTAAAAGAGTAAATATTAAAAAATGAAAAATCCAAGAATCATAATTTGCGCACTGATATGTCTCTATGGACTAGTGTTCAATAATCCATTCCTTTTAGATAATCGTGAAAAAGCCTTACTTGGAATATTGATTTATGCCATTCCGTTACTGATTAACCTTGGCAAAAAATTTAATGAAACAGTTAAAATTTATTCCACGTGGTTTGGAATATTTATGGTCATTCAATCCATCGTTTTGTTTAATCATTTGGAGGATAGGAGGTATATTACTCTGACTCCCAATTTTCATCAAATTATTAACCTTGGTCCTAAGGAAAGAGAGGGCATAGTTGGTAAGCATCAAATTATTACTGATGAGATGGGCTACCGAGTTACTAAAAAAATAGACTACAAGCTGAAGCCAGAAAATACTTATCGTATTTTTGCTATTGGAGGATCAACAACTGAGCAAATTTACATAGATCAAAAACAGACATGGACACATCTATTGCAAGAGAGTTTAGATAAGCGGCATAGTGATTTAAATTTTGAAGTGATTAATGCTGGGGTTTCCGGGTTAAGGGTTATTCATCACATCGCAACGTTGCAAAAAATTTCCAAATATAAACCGGATATGGCGATATTTTTGATCGGGATAAATGATTGGAACTTCTATTTTACTAACGAAGAAAAGCGTTACGAAAAGGCGATTTTTAATATTCCTGAATTTTTAACCGGACTATCTTATCAAAATACCTTGGGAGCAATTTTAAAAACTGGGGAATTAGTGAAGTTCTTTAAGAGTAGGTCGTTGGAATCTGACAATGAAAAAAAGAAGTCGTCTGATACTGCTGTGTTGATTAAATATGGTGCTGCTACTAAGAAATTAAGTGAAGGTGTGAATTATATAGAATATAAACCAGAGTCCGTTCCTGAGGTTTATAAAAAAGAGCTGAATAAAATTCTCTATCTCTGCGATAAGTACAAGATTAAGTGTCTGTTTATGGATCAGCCAAACGGATATAAACCTAATGTATCAGAGGAGTATAGAAAGGCGACATGGTCAGTTCCGACTAGAGAATATTCGAATCAAAGGCCAAATAATGATTCGATGATTTATATTACGAATCTTTACAATAGTTACGTTCAAGAGTTTGCGAAGAAAAACGGTGTAGCCTTTTGTTCGTTAGACTCCAAAGTGCCACCTTCTTTTGGGTATATGTATGACGATTGTCACTACAATGTTAAAGGTGCCAATAGGGTTGCTGACGTTCTAATTAACTGTATCAAAGAGCAAAATTTGATACATTAGAGTTTGAATACAGGCTCTATACCCAACCAACTTCAAAAAGTTGATTGGGTATAAGTTTTATTTTGTACGCGACACGAGTCGCGCCACGCTTTGCGGGGAACCCCAATATACCGAATCTGATAAAAAAGATCGGTATGTTGAATTAGATTCGGTATAATGTTTGCGTGAAACTGTTTTTCAAATTTTGTGCAAGTCTGTAGTTAGATTTTTGAGTTTTTGATGTAAACCTCAATCTCTCTAGTAACTTTTTCGTTTTTCTTTTTTGAGATTTCCCTAGCATTCTTCAGTCCAATATATTCCTCGTTTTCTAACTCATCTCCGGAAAAAAAACTAATCTCTTTTGCTGTCATTTTTGTTTCGATTATGCGATTCAAAAAAATATAATTTTTCAAAAAAAAATGTTTGAATTCTGCATTTTGAAAATAGCGCTCTAGCGGTCCAGTTTCACATTTTTCATCAGCGGTATTTTTATTATTTTCAACAAAGATCAGGCGGTTTTTTGGATTGCTTAGTTCCAATGTGAGTCTTCTCTGGTCTGAGCTTGTGCTAAAAAACTTATCTTCTTTTCCAAGATAAAAAAACATTGGATAGGTTAAAGATTTTTCTTTTCCTATCATTAGCACCTCTTCACCATCTTTTGTGCTTTCTTTAATCGTTAAAGCAACTTGATCGTTAGCATAATTCGGGGATTTATGACTTGCGGTATCACTATTTTTGAAGTTAAAAATTGTGGCCAAATGCAAGCTGATGATGTATGAAATAACTATAAAAATAGCGCAGGCAGAGGTTCTGGAAAATTCTTGTTTGTCAGGTAAGTTTGTATGAAGTTTTTGGTAAAAAACTAGTGAAGCGATAAGGACCGTTAAAGAAATTAACCAGGAAATTTCATGCGTTATTGTGATGCTAAGTGTTGTGGTAGTAAGCGCTATGGCTAAGAATGAAATCCATGAGATTTTATTCTTTGGTAGGAAGATGTGAGGGGAGCCTGTCTCTCTAAATTCTTTCGATAAAACAAAAACAAAGACCCACCAAATTACACAAATGTCGCGAGCTATTTCAAAAAATTGTGAGTCGAATTGCGGTATGATCAATATGAAGAGGAGCCATATCCAATCACGTTTGAAGTTGATTAAGTTGTGGCGAATAATGGTAGTAATTAATACAAAAACTATAGGAATAGACAGAGAGTAAAACTCTGCTCTTTGCTCATAAAAATTTAGATTAGCAGTAAAAATTGAAATTAATCCCGACATAAGGGCTAGTAGTAATAGCGGTCGAATTGTTGTTGAAAACCCTATTTTAAAACAACAGAAAATGATCAGAAAAAAAATCGGAAATAAGTCTTGTTTAAAAGAGGAAAAGACATGTTGGATAGTTGGGTTAAATGGCTTTAAGCAGTCCGGAAAAAGCAAAATATAAAATGTGATTAAAATAAGAGCGAGTAAGCGAGATAGGTTTTTTTTCTTTTTGATTTCAAGCGCCAGAATTAGGATGAGGTAATAAAAATTGAGACAAGTGATTACTGCTGCCAGTGTTCCAATTATGATTTGATCTGTTTTGGATAGTTTACTTTCATCAAGAAAATGGTAAGATATGTAGGGGAAAATGATGGCGAGAAGATAATTCGAAGAGGTGCCGAATTCATTGAGTTGTAAAGAAAATACTCGTAAGAAAAAAGCGCAGCAGAAGCTTATAACGATGGCATGAAACAAAATTTTGTCCTCTGACATTTTGGATCGATTTAAAATTCTTATCGAAAAAATAAGTGAAACGATGCCAGTGAGGTTCGAGATAATTTCGAGGAAAATTATTGCCCCCGTATTGTAAGGAAGGTAAAAGAAATTCTGAAAAAATTTGGTTAGGAAATGCGGAATAGAAGCTAGAGGAAGAAGAGCTGGAGAGATGTTTTTAAGAAGATTTTTATGATTTTCTGTGTCTGCAAAAAATACTTTTATCGTCTCTAAAATAAGAATCGATTCATTACCAATGTCGCGCGTCGATTTTGCTAAAATACTGATCGCGATGATGGTTGTACAAAAGAAGGTGAGACCAAATTTTGTGATAAAAAATTCTTTAAAAGAATTAAAAAAAGTGAAGAGTGTTTTAAGTAAAAAATCTTCTAATTTTTTTCCTAGATCCAGTCTTTTTTCTTCAAGATTTTTTTGGATTTCTAAAATGAAATTCATATTGATTTACGATGCCATTTAACATCGTCTTTTCTTCCGTTTTTAGGCTTGGGGACAAGGTTGTAAAAATTTGTTCGTGATATTTTAGAAGCCATTTTTTTTCTGGATAAGTTAGCATCGAGAAATCAGTCAAATCAACATCAATTGGTGCTAAGGTTAGATTCCGAAACTGCAAAAAATTTTCATCAAATTTCTCAACTAGCATGAGATTTTCGATACGAATTCCATACTCTCCCTCTTTGTAAAATCCAGGCTCGTTTGATAAAATCATGCCAGGTAAAAGTGGTTGATGACTTCTCTTACTTATCCCGCATGGCCCCTCATGAACTGATAGAAAATTTCCAACACCATGTCCTGTGCCATGTTCATAATCTAGGCCCTCTTGCCAGAGATGAAAACGCGCTAATGAGTCAAGTTGTACTCCAGTAGTTCCGACGGGAAATTTTGCGCGAGCTAGAAAAATATGACCTTTAAGTACCCTGGTAAAATTTTTAATCATTTCGGCACTTGGTTTTCCGATTGCAATTGTTCTGGTGATGTCGGTTGTTCCGCAAAAATCTTTACCGAAATATTGCCCCCCGGAGTCAACCAGATAAAGCGAGCTACTGATTAATTTTTTATTTGTTTTAAGAGAGGGGTGGTAATGAATTATCGCGCCGTTAGAGGCAAAACCTGATATTGTGGCGAAACTTGGATAGAGGAAATTTTTATTTTTTTTGCGAAACCAGAGTAGCTTTTCTGCAGCCTGTATTTCATCAATTTCTGAAGATTCTTTTAGCCAAAATAAAAATTTCGTAACTGCTAGCCCATCAACTTCATGAGCCTTAGTGATCGAATTTATCTCATTTTCATTTTTACAAGATTTTGTAAGCTCGATATTGTCATTCTTAAAAATTATCTCAAATTCATTTTTGAGCAAAAGGTTATAGACCCAGTAATTCGTAGTATTTGGATCAATCTGAATTTTTTTGATGGATTTTTTTAAAGCGGAAAGGCGCAAGTCAAAACAATCGTGCTGAACGATGGTCACGCGTTCTTCAAAGGCTTTTGGAATATTCGTAAATCGTTTTTCATCAACAAAAAGTTCGATATTTCCTTTTTTGTAAATTATGGCATAAGTAAGGAGGAGCGGTGTAAATGCTACATCAGAGGCGCGCATGTTAAGTAGCCAGCAAATATTTTCTGGCTTTGCAACGATCAGTGCATCCGCTTCAAAATCCTCTAAAATCTTGCTACATTTTGTTTTGATGTCGCCACCACTTAACTTATCTTCACAAAAATAAATTGGAGATTTGTTCGTGACTTGTGGATTCTGAAAAAAATTATCAACTACTTTATCAATGGGGTTTTGATCAAGTAAAACAAGTCTTGCCGATTTTTTGGTGACTATTTTTTCACAGGATTTGACGAAATTAATATTACTTAATTTTGTACCTAAGGCAAGAGTTTCACCTGGTTTTATATTGTCTTCAAGCCAGGTAAATAAAGGATTTGTAGCTAGATCGAGAATTTCAAATTCATCTAAATCTAATTCATTTTTTGCCTGTAAAAGATAACGACCGTCAGTAAAAAATTTTGATTTTTTATGAGTAAATATGATGCTGGCATTAGAGCCGGTGAAGCCGGTCAGGTATTGGATTCTTTTTTCGTTTTCTGGCAAATATTCCACAAAAAATTCGTTAGAATTTGGAAGAAAGAAAAAATCTATTTTTTGATTTCGAAGATTTATTTTTAATTGCGAGATTGTGTTCATGATTTGTTTGAATGTAGGGAACCTCTAAAAATTAGATTTTTTTTAGAAATTTTTAGGCAACAAATTTTCGAGCAGGTAAGCGTACTTAGAGGTACGTGCTCGTGAGAAAATTTGGTAACAACAAAATTTACAAAAAAAGCAATTTTTAGAGGTTCCCTGTAGGCTCTAAATCCTAAAATCCTTACCAAGATAGACCCTTCTTACCTCTCCGTGCTCAACTATTTCTTCTTTTGAACCTGAAGCAAGAATAGTTCCGTCGTAAACTATGTAGGCGCGATCAACAATCGACAAGGTTTCACGCACGTTATGATCTGTAATTAAAACGCCTATTCCGCGTTCTTTTAATTGAGAAACCATTATTCTTATATCGTTAACTGCGATTGGATCGACTCCTGCGAAAGGTTCGTCTAGTAAGATAAAGGCTGGGTTAGTTGCAAGTGCGCGCGCAATTTCGACTCGCCTTCTTTCCCCGCCGGAAAGTGATAAAGCATGAGATTTTCTGATGTGAGTAATGGCAAATTCTTCAAGCAATTCTTCCAATTTTTCTTTCCGTTTTACCTCGTTTGCTTCAGCGATTTCAAGGATTGCATAGATATTATCTTCAACATTCATGCCGCGAAAAATCGAAGCTTCTTGAGGTAAGTAACCAATACCAAGGCGCGCGCGTTGATACATCAACATTTCAGTAATGTTGAGTTGATTTAGAAAAATATTTCCGGAAGTTGCTTCGACAAGACCAACGATCATGTAAAAACATGTTGTCTTTCCGGCACCATTTGGACCGAGTAGGCCAACGACTTCTCCTTGTTTTATTTCGAAACTAATATCGCGAATTACGGTTTTTTTTCCGTAAGATTTACTTAGGTTCTTCGCGCTTAATATTTTGGTCACTAGCTTCCCCCTTAGGTTTTGATTTTTTTGGATTTTTGTTTTGCTGATCTTGTATATCGTCCCCGATTACAATTACAACCCGCTTATCCTGGCCGTCTTCAGCAGAAGCTTCACTTTTTTTGCCAACAAAATGACCTTTCTTAGTTTTTAACTCGTAAACGAATTTATTGCCGGTTGCAATTGAGGTGCCGTTATTGACCGTAACATTTTTTTCTAAAACAAAAACATCCGCTATTGGATCGTAATAGCCCTCATTGCCGCTAGCAACAAAATCATCGCTAAAAATTCTAACATTTTCTTTGGCTTCAATTCTTTTGATTGAAGAGTTAATCTCTGCTCCTTGATTGGAATCTTGTTTTTCCTCATTGTAAAAAACCGTCATTTTGTCAGCGAGTAGATTACTATCACCCTTTTCAACAACTACGTTATTGATGAAATCAATAGTTTGTGATTTTCTTTTGACGTCGATTATGTCGGATCTGATTCTTGTTGAATTTTTTGGTCTTGATTTTTCTACCGCTACGACCTGATAACAAGGCAAAAAAAATCCCATTTGAAAGGATAAAATGATCAAAAATAACGCCCTACGATTACCTCTTAAACAGTGTTTGAAAAGTCTTGTCACCTTCGTTATTTGTTTGATTTTTTGTGGTTCATGGTCTGTGGCAAAGAATTTGCAAACAGGCTTTAAAAACTACAATGCTAAATTACAGATTGTTGATTCGGGCACAAAAAGAATTACAGAATTTTTTGTTGCAATTGCTGATAATGATGAAGAAAGGTCAAGAGGTTTGATGTATGTGGAGTCATTACCACTGCACTGTGGAATGCTTTTTATAATGCCAAGTAAGCAAAAAATTTCGATGTGGATGAAAAATACCGTAATCCCGTTGGACATGGTTTTTATTGATGAAAATGATCTGATTGTGGATATAAAAAAAATGGTAAAACCGCTTGATCTTGAGTTGGTTATTTCTGCAAAAGAGGCAAATAAAGTTCTAGAAATTAATGCCGGTTTGGTCAAAAAATTTGGTATCAAAATCGGTAATAAAGTCAGGTATAAATTATAAAATGAAAATTTTTTTGATTGACAAAGTCATTAAAAAAAAGCTGATTGGGTTAGAGAAATCAGCATTCTACAAGTTTATTACTGTAGGAAAAAGTGATGGTTTTGTGACCACTTCCATTGTTGAGGAAATCATAGAGGCGGTCAAAAAAGATGGAGACAAAGCTCTTATTTCTTACTGTAATAAATTTGACAAAACTTCTTTTTCCAAGGCAGGTGATTTTTTGCTTCCAAAAAAAGAATTCGATAAGGCGGAAAAAGAATTGAATCAGGAAGTAAGAGACGCTTTAAAACTCGCCTATTCACGCATCAAATCCTACCATCAAAAACAACTTCCGCAGGATTTTTATTTTATTGATGATATCGGTGTAGAGCTTGGAAATTCCTGGCGCACTATTGAGTCGGTTGGGGTTTATGTTCCGGGAGGGACGGCATCTTATCCGAGTTCTGTTTTGATGTCAGTTGTACCGGCAATTGTTGCGGGAGTAAAAGAAATTAGCATTTGCGTTCCGTCAAGCGCAGGAAAAATTAATCCGGCGGTAATTTTTGCGGCAAAGATTTGTGGGGTTAAAAAGATTTACAAAATCGGGGGAGCGCAGGCTATCGCCGCTTTGGCATACGGAACGAAAACCGTAAAAAAAGTTGATAAAATTGTTGGGCCAGGAAATTCCTATGTTGCTTGTGCTAAAAAAATTCTTTTTGGTGAAGTTGGAATTGATATGATTGCTGGTCCAACTGATGTGACTATCATTGCTGACGAAAGTTCAAATCCGCGGTGGATTGCTGCAGACGCACTTTCTCAGCTAGAACATGGAATAGATTCCAAAGCTTTCATTATTACTGATTCTGAGGGTTTTGCTAAAAAAGTTTTAGTCGCAATTGAAGAATTAAAAATGAATCTTCCTCGTCTAGATATTATTGAAAAATCTTTAAAAAACTCGGCAATTTTTGTAATTAAAAATCTTGATGAAGCGGTTCATATCGTGAACGTTATTGCTCCGGAGCATTTAGAGATTGTTACAAAAAATCCAAAAAAATTTCTACCGAACATTAAAAATGCTGGGGCCATTTTTCTTGGAAAGTATACACCAGAAGCGATCGGCGATTATATCGCGGGACCGAGTCACACATTGCCAACGTCGTCCTCAGCAAGATTTTCTAGCGGCCTTTCTGTCTTCGATTTTTTAAAACGAGTTTCAATAATTTCTTGTGACAGAAATTCTTTTCTTAAACTGTCAAATACTGTATCGATTCTTGCTAATTGTGAGGGTTTGTGTGGACACGATGCTAGTATTTCAATCAGAACATCGGATCAAAAATATAAAAAATAAAATTTTATTAGCTGTCGTAGTGACGAATGGATGATGTAATATTGCTTGAGTTTAAGCCTTAGGCTTGTGAATAAATTGACGGGCTCTAGCCATGACTGGCTGCACCAGGCTCAATTATTTTTTTACCAAATCTCGGTTAAAAAAGATGTTATACCATTTCCCACTCCTAATTACCTTTTTAAGCGAAAGATTTTTGAGGATAAAATTTAAAAGAAAAACCGCGTGTATCCGGATATACACAAGGTTCTTCTTTTAAATTTTAGACCAAAAAGATGAAGCTTAAAAAGGTAATTAGGAGTGGGAAATGG
>CAMDJN010000053.1 GCA_945900795.1 Rickettsia typhi
TCATGAGCGATGTTGGCAACGACTCTACATCGGAAATCATTAATCATTTACGCGCAAAGAAGTTCGAAAAAAATATTGATATTTTTGAAGTAAAAAAATTCTTGGCAGAAGAAATCGCAAGAATTCTAAAACCATGCGAATCTCAATTGAACTTTGATGATGCAAAAAAACCGCAAGTCATAATTTTTAACGGGGTTAATGGCGTAGGAAAGACCACTACGATCGGCAAAATTTCTGCTAATCTAGGGAGTCAAAATAAGAAAGTTTTAATAGCAGCCTGCGATACGTTTAGAAGCGCCGCAGTAGAACAATTGGAAGTTTGGGCAAAGAGAGCCGGGTGCGAGATTATCTCTCCAAAACCAGATGAAAAAGATCCTGCAGCGGTTGCTTACCGCGCCTTGAATTTTGCTAAAGAAAATAATTTTGATGTGTTGCTGATAGATACCGCTGGAAGGCTTCAGAACAAACAAAATCTGATGGATGAATTAAAGAAAATTAATGTCGTTGTAAGAAAACTTGATCCATCCGCGCCTCATCAAAATCTCCTGGTTCTTGATGCCACAACTGGACAGAATGCGATCAATCAATTGGAAGTTTTTAATCAGATTGTGGGAATTACGGGATTGATTGTAACTAAGCTCGATGGAACAGCTAAGGGTGGAATTCTAATCGCTTTAGCAAAAAAATTTTCCAAGCCAATTTATGCAATTGGAATTGGTGAACAAATAGAGGATTTGCAGGAATTTAATGCTGATTCTTTTTCGAAGAAACTGGTTGGAATATACCAAATCTAATTCAAGATACCGAGCCAATCTTATCAGATTCGATTTTAGAGGTTCCCTGGAATCGTGTTTGGTATAAACCAACTTCTTGAACTTGGTTTAGAATAGTTCGGAGTTGATATTTTCTAACTTGGGTTTGAACCTCATAACACATTTCTGCTAAAATAAATAAGCCAATCACAATGGAAGTAATAGTTAAAAATACTTACGACAAAAAACTCAAAAGAGATTACTCGATCACCATTCCTTATGCTTTGATTCATTCAAAAATTGACGATTATGTCGCAAAAGCTCAAAAGAAGTTTGCTTTAAAAGGATTTCGCAAAGGTCAGGTTCCGGTAGCTTTGATTAAAGAAAAATATGGCGAATCTATAATGGCTGACGAGGCTGATAAAATCATCTCCGACACAATTCAAAAAATCATAAAAGATAACAATTTCAAGCTCGCAATAAAACCAAAGGTTGATATAAAAACCTTCGAAATAACCAAAGATATTGAGCTTGCCACAACCATAGAGCTCTATCCAAAAATTCCTGAAATCGAATTAGGGAAAATCAAAATCATCTCAAGAGAAGTCGAAATTACTCCGGAAGAGATCGATCTCTCCACTAAAAATGTACTCAAATTTTATCGTAAGTGGAATAAGAAAGAAACCTCTTACAAGGCCAAACTGGGCGATTCTGTAGTGATTGATTATGTTGGAAAAATTGATAAAGAAGAATTCGAAGGTGGTAGCGCAAAAGGATATCAACTCGAGCTGGGAAGTAAGAATTTTATTGATGATTTTGAAGAGCAGCTTGTTGGTAAAAAAGCTGGCGAAGAAGTGAAGGTGAAAGTTAAATTTCCAAAGGAATATCACGATTCAAAATATTCAGGAAAGGCTGCAGAATTCGCGGTAAAGATCCAAGAGGTTTTGTTGGGAGAGCTACCAGAAATCACAGACGAATTCATCAAAAACACTCTCGGCATAGAAAGTCGTGCGAAGTTTGATGAGATCATGAAAAAACAAACAAGCGATACTTGTGAAAACATGAATCGCAACCTATTCAAAAAAGAATTGTTCGATTTTCTAAATAAAAAATTCGATTTCGAATTGCCAATCAGTATTGTTGATGAGCAGTTAGAAGACTTGTGGAAAGAGGTTGAAGAGGAAATAAAGAAAAATCCTGACAAGTTTAAAAATGACAAAGAAAAGGAGAGGGCCAAAGAAAAAAAACGCGAACTAGCAGAGCGCATGATCCGTTGCGGCATGATCCTATCTGACTTGGCACAAAAAAATAAAATTGAAGTTACGAAGGAAGATATCAGTAACAATGTCAGGAAAATCATCGCCAATTTTCCTGGGCGAGAAAATGAGATGATTGAACTATTCAATAAAAACCCCGAAACTTTACAGAGAATGAGTGGTCCGATAATTGAGGAAAAAGTTATCAGCTTCATTCTGCAACTTCCCTCAATTCCAAAAAAGAAAATTTCTTTTAAAGAACTGGAAAAGATTTGGAATAAGGAGGAGTCTGGATCGTAACTAGACTCCGTTGGTTAGGGAATCTCTGAAAAACCTGGATTTTTCGAGGAATTTTTAGCTAATTAATTTTATTTCAGAATCAAAATTTAACAATTTTTTACATGACACATTTACTGGACGCAATTAAGCTAATCACTTTTCCAATACACAAAGAGGGTTATAAATTCATAATTCTGTTTGCTTTAATAACCGTGATGTTCGCCCTTTTTAGTGACTTCTTTGGACTCGTGGGATTGGTCATCACAATCTGGTGTATTTTTTTCTTCCGCGATCCTGAAAGAATTATTCCTGTCGAAGAAAAGGTGATTGTTAGTCCGGCAGATGGTGTTGTGACTCAGGTAGAATATGGCGTAAACGCCCCTGATGACCTCGGATATGGCAATAAAAAGTTCAATAAAATTACAGTTTTCTTAAATGTTTTTAATGTTCACGTAAACCGCATACCCGTTGGAGGAACGGTTACAAAAGTGAACTACAAACCAGGAAAATTTTTAAGCGCCAATGCTGAAG
Organism: Rickettsia typhi; assembly: GCA_945900795.1. Classification (GTDB taxonomy): domain Bacteria; phylum Pseudomonadota; class Alphaproteobacteria; order Rickettsiales; family UBA1997; genus UBA2645. The sequence continues at coordinate 2,819 of CAMDJN010000053.1, forward strand.
AGGCTAGTTCGGAAAATGAAAGAAATTCTGTCGTAGTAAAAACAAAGGATGGTGTAGAGGTAATCTTTGTACAAGTTGCTGGCTTGGTCGCACGCCGTATAATTTCAGATGCAAAGGTCGGACAAGAAGTAAAAACGGGAGATCGTTATGGAATAATAAGATTCGGAAGCCGTGCTGATATTTACCTTCCGGAAGAAATTCCTACAAAATCTCTAGTCGGCCAAACCATGATTGGCGGTGAGACTGTGATTGCGCAGCTACCTTAAAACAAAACTAAAAACTAGTGCAGCAATGGAACATTTAAGAAAGGAGGGATTGATCCAATTTTAAAAAATTCTGGATGATTCTACCAACATGGATCAGAAAAGTTTAAATTGCCGAACCCTATTTAAAAAAATTCTCTCGATAGTTTGACCTAAGGGGATTTGCGACAGTCCCCTAAAAGATTTAAGGAACCTCTGAAAAACCTGGATTTTTCGAGGCATTTTTAGGAAGATCAGTTTGCGAGCGGGTAGGCATACTTAAAGGTACGCACTCGCGAGCAAATTGGTCTGACGACAAAATTACCGAAAAAGATGGTTTTTTAGGGGTTCCTTAGGACAGGTTTTAAGAGCACGCTAACAAGCACAACACACCACAACTTCAAACCCACACCACATGCCCCGTAGAAGCTATCGTCTTCTGCTGTTATTGTTATTGTTTTTGGTTTTTATAATCAGCGAAGCGCAAGCTGTAACGCTGACCTCAAGCCAAACTGACTACACAACAACAGCGGACATCACAACCAGCGGAATCGGCATTAGCAGCTCCCTCTCCGGCTCATCCTCTTCCACGAATAAAATCAAAAATATCCATGTCATTACCACCGGAAATTCCGGTGCTACTTCTGGTTCTTACGGCATTAGGTCTAGTGGTAATTACAATCAAATTACCAATGCTGCCAGTGCAGTAATTTTAACCACAGGAAGCTCTGGGCGAGGAGTCAGCCTTACTAACAACTCCACAGCAATAAATGCTGGCAATATCACAACTCAAGGTGCTACATCTTACGGGATTTATGCCGGGGGAGATAATAACGCGGTAAGCAATACCGGATCAATTAGCACAACAAACACTACTTCATATGGAATTTATCTCAATGGAGACAATAATTCTGCAATCAATTCTGGATCAATCGCAACAAGGGTCTACGGCATTTACGGCAATGGTAATGTCAATCAAATTACCAATTCTGGCACAATAACAACCAGCATAGGTTCGTCAGCCCATGGAATTTATGTAAGCGCTGGAACTAGCGCGGCAGCCAGTTCTAGCAGTTACAGTAGCATCACTAACTCAGGAGTAATCAACAGCAACGCGAATGGTATTTACGCCAAAGATAATTTTACTGCGATTACAAATTCTGGTACAATAACAACAGCTTCCGGCTCCTCTATTTACGGCATTAGAACCGATGGCAATAATTCCACAATCACGAATTCTGGCAACGTAAATTCAACAAATTATGCAATCTACAATTCTGGCATAAGCTCCGTAATCAACAATCTCGGCACTCTAAACGGAGGAATTCGTCTTGGTGACTGCACATTAAATATTTTGGGCGGAAATATCAGTGGCATCGTAAATGGTTCTGAATCTGGTAATATCAATATTGGATCAGGCTCCGCCCCGTCAATTACCTTCAACCAAACCGCATCTTTTATCGATATTAACAATATCACAATCGGTTCAAGCAGCACCCTAAACTCTACCGCAGAAATCAAAGCTAATAGAATTTTAATCGATGCAAATTCTACATTAACGATAAATAGCGGATCATCATCAAATGCTGCCGTTCAAGGCGTGAGTAACTCAGTTGGAACCTTAAATATTTCAGGAACTTCTTTCTCATCCGACAATTCAATCGGAATCTTAGGAAATTCTTTAGCAAACCTGAATATCAATTCCGGCGGTTCCGTTACGAGCTCGGGGAATATTTACGTTTCTAATATTTTATTTGGCGGAAGTTTAAATTTTCTTGGAGCAGATAATTTAACAATCTTCGGAAACGTTGCTGGCAATGGCTCTGGCATAATCAATATCGGATCACAAAGCCAAACAATTGCAGGAAATTTTTCACTGAATAATGGGGATGAGTTAGCGGTAAAATTAAAGAGTGGTGGCGTTGGAAACCTTGCGGTGAATGGAATTACAAATGTTGGCATTAACTCAAAATTAGCAATCACAACCGGCTCAAACCAAGGTTATATCACTAACGGAACCAGCTACAGCCTAGTTAGAACAACCCTGCCCGACTCTTCCGGTTCAGAAATTAATCCAATTTCTGATAAAAATATTTCGGTAAATGGCCAGAATTCGAATGTGTACGGCCTACTTAAATTTAGCACCAAAGCTACTTCTGACAGCTTAATTTTAAATGTTAGCCGACTTTCAATTTCAGAAATCACCTCCAATAAAAATACTCAGAATATCTATCAAAACCTTAATGATATTGGTTCTGGCAGCAGAGGTAAATTACTGAAATTTCAGGAATATCTTGATAGTAGCGGATTGAGCGGTGACTCAATGACTAAAACCATCAATCAACTAGCCCCGCAATCAACCAAGGCAGCCATCGCAACCATTAATAATATTGCCATCAATTCAATCATGATTACAGAAAATCAGATGGAAAGAATTGGTCATAATAATCAAAATGATCCTCTAAAAAATCCCATTTGGGTTCATGGCTTTAAGGCCTCAACAACACAAAAACAAATCAAGGATGATGATGGATACAATGCAAATTCATCAGGAATTATTTTAGGATCAGACAAATATTTTTCGAACCAAACCTTGATTGGCGCATCTTTTAGTTTCATTCAATCAGATGTAAAACTTTTGGACAATTCTAAAAAAAACCTCATCAATACTTACCAAACCAACATCTATCATGGTCAAAATTTTGGTAAATATTTTATCGACAGTATTGTCGGATTTTCTTGGAATAAGTTTGATTCAAACCGCACAATTGCTGTAACCAAATCAAATGCATTCGCAAAATATGACGGCCAAACCTATGCACTAAAAATAAAAAGTGGATTTACAAATATTCTACAGAATGGCCTCACCATTATTCCTGAAATCTCATGGAGTTTTTTACGTAATAATATCGAAGGGTATGAAGAAGCGGGGGCAGATGAATTGAACCTAGACGTCAATGGCGTCACGGCAGATTTCTTGGAAGGTCGAGCTGGTTTAAATTTTGGCTATGCAACCAGATTTTCTCAACTTCCTGAACTAAGAAAATTTTCTACAACTTTCAAAATTTCCTATGGTCACGCCTTTATTGCGGACACTCCAACAACGATAGCGAAATTTAGAGGACAAAATCAGCAATTTAATTCACAAATTTCTAACATAGATCGTGACAGCTTAAAACTCGGCACCGAGCTTGTAGTATATCACCAAGACAACATAAGCTGTAGTGCTAATTACAATTTTGAGCACAAATCAACTTCTGATTCTCATTTTATTTTGTTTAAGGTGAGAGAGGAATTTTAAACACAAAATAGACACATGGTCTACCTACCTCACTGGCCGATACCATCAACTCTCGGTAATCGAAAAATTAATTACGAAACCGTGTTCGAAAGAATGTTGTCGGTACTTGCAAAAATAAAAAATCCTCATCTTTCTTTACCGCCAGTAATACATGTTTCTGGCACGAACGGCAAAGGCTCAACTACATCTTTAATTGCAAAAATTTTTTCAGAAGCTGGGTATAAAACACACATTTACACCTCTCCACATCTACACGCATGCAATGAGCGAATCATGTTAGATTGTGAAAAAATCAGTGATGCGTTTTTGTTTGAAGTAATGGAGGAGGCCAGAATTGCTGCAACAAGCGGTAACGCAGAAATTCCTCTAACTTTCATGGAGGGTTTTACAATCGGAGCATTTTTAGCTTTTTCAAAAATACCGGCAGATATTCTGATTATGGAATGTGGAATGGGTGGAAGAATTGATGCAACCAATATTCTAGAAAAAAAACTGGCCAGTGTAATTACGCCGATTTCTTTTGATCACACAGAATATCTTGGAAATTCTATTGAAAGAATTGCGCTCGAGAAAGCTATGATTATGCGCAAAGAAACTCCTCTAATCCTTGCTCCACAACCTTCACAAGCAAAAGGAATAATTGATATTTTAGCGCAGGATCAAGGGATTGTGACCTACTCCTACGAAGAAGAATATGATATTGTGATGGATGATGAGAGTGGAAAATTCGATTTTTTCTTCGAAGAAATTTTTATCAAAGACCTGCCAAAACCAACACTTGCTGGTTCTCATCAATATTTCAACTTTGCCACCGCGCTTGCAACAATCTTCGCGATTAAAAAAGGAAATCCTGATTTATTTCAAATAAAAGAGAGCCACATCAGGCGAGCAATTTCAAATGTTTACTGGCCCAGTAGAATCGAAAAAATAAATAACCGGCTAAATCATTTTCTACAAAATGAACAAAGTGAAATTTGGATTGATGGTGCCCATAACGAGTCTGGAGCCTTTGCTTTAGCGCGCTGGATTACTGAAGAGGATACAAAAAATCAGAAAAGAAATTTTGTTATTGTTGGTTTTAGTCGAGGTAAGTGCAGAAAAGAATTTCTGGAAAAATTTAAAAATGTTGCAGAAGTCTTGGCAGTGAGAGTAAATGGAGAACCTTATCCGGAAAATCCTGAAATAATTTCCGACATTGGAAAAACTATTGATATGAAAATTCCTGCATTTTCCAATCTTGCTGACGCCCTATCGTACATAGCTGAAATCAATGACGGCAATGCTTCAAGGTCTGTAATTTGTGGTTCGCTGCATTTGGCGAGGGATGTGCACCAATTAGGGAACCTCTGAAAAACCATCTTTTTTTTGTAATTTTGTCGTCAGACCAATTTGCTCGCGAGCACGTACCTCTTAGTACGCTTACCTGCTCGCAAACTGATCTTCCTAAAAATGCCTCGAAAAATCCAGGTTTTTAAAGAGGTTCCTTAGCTAACGGTGTCTAAAAAATTAAAACAAAATCAAAATGATCGACATAAAATTCATTCGTGAAAATCCAGAAAAATTTGATGCGGCGATGAATGCGCGCGGCGCTGAATTCAAAGCTTCACAGGTTTTAGAGCTTGATTCTGACAGTAGAAAAAAAACTTTTTCGATTCAAGCATTGCAAACAAGACGCAATCAAATCGCTAAGGAAATGGCCGAAATTAAAAAGGCTGGCGACGATACAAGTTTTTTACTCGAAGAATCAAAAAAAGTAAATGCTGATCTCAAAGATCTTGAGAACGATTTATCTATTGAAAAAAAACTAAACACACTTCTAACCACAATCCCCAACATTCCCCACGAATCAGCGCCGATCGGAAAATCAGAAGAAGAGAATATTGAAATCGAAAAATTTGGTACGCCGAAAAATTTTTTCTTCACGCCCAAACCGCATGATGAGCTTGGTGAAAAACTTGGCATGTTAGATTTTGAACAATCCGCTTTAATGTCTGGTGCGCGTTTTTCAACTTTAAGCGGTGGATTGGCAAGGCTTGAGCGGGCACTGTCTAACTTCATGCTCGATGTTGCTGCTGAATTTGGTTACACCGAAATTTCTCCACCAAACCTTGTAAAGTCTGAGGCAATGTACGGCTCTGGACAATTGCCGAAGTTTGCTGAGGAGGCATTTTCAACTTCCGATGGTTATTGGTTAATTCCTACTGCTGAAGTTTCGTTAGTGAATCTCGTTGCAAAAAAAATTATTCCTGAATTCGAGCTTCCATTACGCTTTACTGCTTACACCCCATGCTTTCGCCGTGAAGCGGGATCAGCAGGAAAAGATACACGAGGCCTGATTCGTCAACATCAATTCAAAAAAGTTGAACTGGTTTCAATTACAACTGCAGAACAGTCTGAAGCGGAACATGAGCGTATGACATCAGTTTCTTGTGAGGTCTTGAAGCGTTTAGAACTGCCATTCCGTAAGATTTTGCTCTGTACAGGAGATATGGGTTTTTGCGCACAAAAAACTTATGACCTCGAAGTCTGGCTTCCTTCGCAAGGGAAATATCGAGAGATTTCTAGCTGTTCAAATTGTGGAGATTTCCAAGCCAGACGTGGCGCAATCCGTTACAAAAATAAAATTGATGGTAAGAATTATTTTGCCCACACGCTTAATGGATCGTCTCTGGCAGTTGGTAGAACGATAGTTGCGATTTTAGAAAATTACCAAAATGAAGATGGCAGTATTACGATTCCTAAAGTTTTGCTGAATTATATTGGCGGACTGGAATTGTTGAAGGGAACCAGGATTGTAGTTTAAGACTGCCACTGTTCGGCTCCGCCTCCTCCCCTACAAGTTGAAGAGGTCAGCGGTTTCAACTCTAATTCTTTACCGCCCCGCGCAGGAATGGAGACGCCCGTGCGGGAAGGGAGATATTCTCCCTTCCCATCGTTCACTAAATTTTAAAATCATTTATTTGCATTTCTTGCGAAACATGCGGAAGAGGTAAATACCACTTCCAGCCCCCTTCCAGCCTCCCTAGGGCCTACGCATGAAAATAATTTGACTCAATCTAATCATCCTCCCCTTGAGGGAGGATCGAAGAGCGTAGCGATTCGAGGAGGGGTAAAAATAATTAAGTTTTTAGTTCCTAGCCCCTCACCGAATCGCCTTACTTCGTAAGGCTCTT
>CAMDJN010000054.1 GCA_945900795.1 Rickettsia typhi
CTAAAGCGACCTGTTTTTTGAAAGAAGGGCTGTAGTTATTTTTCTGACCTTTTGGCATTTTTTTACTCCTTAAAATATTGGGGAAATATTTAAAAAGAGAACTCTAAATTGGGAGAAATGGTGTCCAGTTTTTGGGGGTCATAATAAATACCAGGAAGCGCATGAAGGAAATTCTGTCACGAATTTGATATTCGATTCGATCATCAGAGAGATTGTTCAACTGCTGCAGAACTAGGATTTTGAACATCAAAACCACATCGAAGGGTTTTGCTCCAGCGTTACTCTTACGCTCTTTCTTGTGGATGATTGCAAGATCAGATCAGAATTCTTCCCAGTTTATCTGCTCGTTTAGATGAACCAGAGGATCACCCATTGCGGTGAGTTTTTTGATGTGGTTAATAAGATCGAAGAAGCCTGTTTGGTTCATTTTATTTACTTTAAAGCGCGACGATTAATTTCTTGAGAAGCTAGATAAATCAAGGGTTCGAAGCGGATGGTTTGTGGATTTGGAATTGTTGGTGTGGGGTGGTTAATTTTTAGAAGTGCCCCAAAAAATCTTTCTTCTTTTTGCAGAAAAATGAGTAATTTTTTAGAATTAATTTTTTGCCATGGAGAATAATTTTAAACTTTTCCAGAAGATTTTTTGCATATTTTAGTTGCACCAAAATCGTTTCTATTCTTTGTTTTTTAGAGCTTGAGGATGAGATATTTTCTCCGGTATCTGAATTAAAAACTGCTGTGATATTTACTGGATAGAATGAATATTTTTTCCCATCAGGTTTTAGTGATGAAACTAGCGCCATATTGAGTTCATAATCCATGCAGTAGCGATTTTTTTCATTAAATTGAAAGTCAGAAAAAATTTCTTTGCGATAATAAAAAGATTCACCGGAGCCGATGGGGCAATGTTTTATCATGTTTCGTTTTGTAACGGAAATTGTCGCGCTGGCATTGAAGCCATTTGTTAAGCCAACGCAATAGCTATTAAAGTGAATGATGTCGAAGTTAGGATTTTCCTTGATGTAATAAACCGCTTCATCGAAAAAACCTTTATGCAGAAAATCGTCAACGCCAAGAAAGCCAATCAAGTCACCGGTTACGTACTTTAATGCAATATTGCGCGCATTAGAAATTCCGGAATCTTTTTCTTTGATCCATTTTATAATTTGAGGAAATTTTTCTTGATAAGAAGAAATTATCTCGTGTGTTCCGTCATTCGAAACGCCATCTACAATCAGTAACTCTTTGTGTTCATAGCCCTGAGATAAAAATGATTCAATGGCCTTTGCAATAAATTTTGCACCATTGAGTGAGGGAATTATGACTGAGATTTTCATAAATCTTTTGTAATTATTAAAATCAAAATAACGAATGATTGAATCAAAAGCTGGTAGTAAAAAATCTAAATCTAACAATTTTAAGAAGCGCTCCCTATCTCGCCTGATGGCGATACAGGTTTTTTACCAATATATTTTTTTTGAGCGTAAAAAGGATTTAGAAGAAATCAAAAATGAATTGATGGATAACTATGTTTTGCTGCCTGAAGACGTCCCGTCATCTTATAAAAGTAAAATCGATGAAGCGCTGCTAAACAATCTTTTGCTTGGTTTGTCATCGAATGAGGATGCGATATTGGTGGAGGTGAGTGCTTTTTTAAAACAGGGTTGGAGCATCGACAAGCTTGATCCCATCATGTCATTAATTTTGGAATTTGCCACTCTTGAGCTAATGTTTTTGAGTGACATTCCGCCCAAAGTTACCATCAATGAATATGTGAACATAGCCGCATCATTTTTTGATACAAAAAGAGTCACTTTTGTAAATGGTATTTTGGAAAATTTGGCAAAGAAATTTCGTGTTGATGAAATGATTAAAATTCCCAAAAAAAATGAGTATTGATACAAAAAAAATTGCCGTCGGAAAAGTTAATTCTATTTTTGGAATCAAGGGGGAGGTCAAGATTATCAGCTATTGCGACCATCCTCAAAAGATTGAAGAATATCCATTATTTGATGCCAATGGTCACGTAATCAAACTTCGGATTAGTAATAAAAATAAAACCATTATCGGAAAAAGTGGGACCGGAGAGTCAATTTTAATCGCAAAAATTGAGGGTGTTGATGACCGTACTTCGGCAGAAAAATTGCGAGGTTGTGAGTTTTTTACCAATCGTGATGATTTTAAAGAATTGGCCGAGGAAGAGTTCTACTATGTTGATTTAATTGGTCTTGACGTGGTTGATATCCAGTCAAAAAAAATTGGAAAAGTTGTTAATGTGTTTGATTTTGGTGCGGGAGGAGTTATTGAAATTGAATTTTTGAAATCAGGTATAAAGAGCGGTTATGGGAAGATAGAAAATTTTCCGTTTAAAAACTCCTTTTTCCCTGAAGTGAGTTTGTCCAAAGGATTTGTTAGAATGGATTTGCCAGAGATTGTTTCTGGAGAGGTCGGGGATGGTAAGCGAGTGGCTGACGAGGAGAATGTCTAACGCGTTACAAATTGAGGGTAGTAGCAATTCTGAAATAAAGTTTTTGATCGAAAAGTTTTTACGTTTTATTGAGGTTGAGAGGGGGTATTCTTGGAATACCATTGAGTCATATCGTACCGATATTTTCTACTTTGTTGATTTTTTATTTAGAGAAAAATCCGGCTTGGTTGATAAGGAAAAATTTGAATCGTTGACCTTGCATGATTTTAGAAAATGGCTTTCAAGTCGTTTAGATAATCATACCAATACATCCAATGCGAGAGCTATCGCGTCGCTTCGGTCATTTTTCCGTTTCTTGAATCAAAATAATCTTTTACAAAATAAGGAAATTACCAAGATCAAAACTCCAAAAATCGCTAAGCCGATTCCAAAAGCGGTGGATGAAATCGATATTAAAAAGATTATTACTACAATTCATGAAATCAGAAAAAGCGAGTGGCAAGCTAAGAGAGATGTTGCTTTGCTTACATTGATTTATGGTTGTGGTCTACGAATTTCGGAAAGTCTTTCTGTTAGCAGAAGAAGTCTTGAAAGTCCGCAAATGTTGATTGTGACAGGGAAGGGCAAGAAGCAAAGGATGATTCCTTTACTTCCCGTAATCAAAGAAAAAATCAGTGAATATTTAGCTGTTTGCCCATTCAAAGAATTGGTAGATAAAAATCCTACCCAAGTGATTTTTTTTAGCCCGAAAGGCAAGGTCTATACACGTCGTGATTTCAATGGCCTCATTCAAAAAATCAGAAGGAAACTAAACCTGTCAGAGAATATTACCCCGCATTCCTTTCGCCATTCTTTTGCAACCCATCTCCTGGAGGCGGGTGGTGATTTGCGTAGTATACAAGAGCTTTTGGGGCATGAAAATCTTTCTACAACTCAGCACTACACCAAGGTTGATAAATCGCGCTTACTGAGCGTGTATGAGAAATTTCAAAAAAGATGAGTGTGACAAAGAAAGTTCGGAGAATTATTTTTGGACTTGGATCAAACCTTGGTGATCGTGAATTTTTTCTTGATGAGGCGGTAAGAGAGCTAGAAAGTAGGCTGCTTCTTAGTAATGTCAAAAGGTCTAATATTTTTCGAAATCCCGCATTACTTCTTCCAAATTCTCCACCAGAATGGAGTCGAGAATTTTTGAATATTGCAGTTTCCGGAGATGTTGATCTGGAAATATTTCTTCCAGAAAAAATCTTAAAAATTGTTAAAGAAATCGAAATAAAATTAGGTAGAAAGATCAGCGAGAGATGGGCCCCGCGTGAGATTGATATTGATATTCTAGCGATTGAAAATTTACAGATTCAGATTGGCGACATACTAACAATTCCACATCGTGGATTGTTTAATCGTGACTTTTTTTTAGTGACGGTTACGGAGATTGAGCAACAAATTTTGCAGCAGCTCAGAGGTAATCTATAGTCCGAATTTGTTAAACTGAATTCTCTCCTCAGCCTTTGCAAATAAAGAACTAACGAGCTGTTGGCTAAATGATGCTTTTTCTGAAAGGAGGGTTTTTATCAATCCTTTTTTCTTTGGTTCTATCTCGATAAATTTTACTTTTTCTCCGAATTTTTCTTTCATTTTGCTGCGCATACTCGTGACCCCGTCAACTAGCCCCAGTTCTGCAGATTTTTTTCCAGACCAAAAAGCTCCAGTAAAAAGATTATCCTCGCCTTCTTTTAACTTTCCCTTGCGCCTTGATTTCACTAGCTCTTTGAAGCTTTCAAAAATATCACGTTGCGCATCTTTTAAGATTACGATATTCTCTTCCTCTTCCGGCAAAAATGGATCGAGAATTGCTTTGTTTTTCCCCTCTGTATAGACGCGTCGACTAACCCCGGCTTTTTTAATGAGATCAACAAAGCCGAAGCCTGAAAAAATGACGCCAATGCTGCCGATAATTGAAGAGTGATGCGCATAAACTTCGTCTCCACTCAATAAAAGCCAATATCCGCCTGATGCAGCAAGATCTTGAGCGAAGGTATAAACCGGAATTTTTTTCTCCTCGGAAAGCTCTCGGATATAATTATAAATCAATTCAGACTGAACTGGTGATCCTCCGGGAGAGTTGATGCTAATAGCTACAGCTTTGATTTTTTTTGTTTCAAAAGCTTTTTTGATTATTGGTGCAGAATTTTCAAAACTGATTCCGGATGACATTTTAGAGTCTTTTCCGATTACGCCATGCAGGGTAACGCAAGCTACCATTGCTTCATTTTTGCAGAAAAATTTTCTTAAAATTTTCTTAAACTTCGATTTGTTCTTCATGTTTTGCTATTTTGTTAAGGATTGAAAAATTTTTAAAATTCAGCTCTTTTCTAGAAAATTTTTTGTGATAATTGTAGTAACAGAATGCTAAAAATGCAGAGAGGATTAACGTGATCGAAAGCCATAATCCTAGTGGTCCGAAGAGTTTTATGATTATCCCGGTGCAGAGTAATCCTGTTACATTTCCGATGAGAGAAAATCGTGAGAATGCGCTGTTTACGGCAAGGCGTTGAGTTGGTTTATATTTTTCGTTTATCAGCACGATGGCTGGTAATTTCATTCCCATTAATGCGCCAAATAGGAAGAAGAGTAGAGTGTGGAGACTTTCTGAATTGTGATTAAAGCATAAAACTAGTGATATGATCAATGATAAAGTGGCGCAGAAGATCATCAAAAATCTACGATTGAAGATATCGGTAAGGTATCCGAGCGGAATGGAGAAAATTGTTCCGAATAAAAAAATCGACAGAAGTAATGATGCTTCATTTTTCCCCATTCCTATTTTTAATCCGTAGATAATCAGAAAGGCACTTGATGAGGCTGCGGCATAACTAACAGAGAAGCCGGCAAACATGATTTTTGGTGAGTTTTTAATGTATCGCCAAAGTCCGATTTTTTTTTCTTTACGAATTGCGGAATCGATTTTTTTAAGTCGAGAAATTGGTATGGTTGCAAGTAGATAAAGTAAAGCAGCTAGGAGTAGCGGAGTGAAGCCTTCCGATATTTTAAACATGTTAATTAGGATGGGACCAAGGCCGTTACCAAGGGCGACCATTGTGCCACCGAGGGAGATAATTATCGCTCGTACATGTGCTGGGGCAAGGTCAATCATGATTGTATTTCTTGTAACGCCGCAAATAAAAAATGATGAGCCAAGAAAAAATATCAGGATAAGCCAGGCGTCATATCCTATGTAAAAGTGCATCAAGAGTGTGCAGAATGCTGATAGGCCTGATCCGAAATATACTAATTTTATCATACCAAATTTTCTTCCCATTAATGGTAGGAAATGCGACAAGGCTATGCCGGATGCAATTTGGATTATTGCAGAAATTGAAATCAGGATTTCGTTTTTAACGAATTCGGAGAGTTTTAGCGAAATCATAACGGCAGTGATTCCGTAGGCTATTGCTGCTAAAAAAATTGAGAGAAATATGGAGAGAAGATTTCGTATAAGTCCTACGTTCCAACAAAATTCTTTATCATCAGAAAGCTTTGTTGTTTGATTCGTTGGTATTGGTGAAAAACCTGAGCCTGCGAGGTCGTAATTTCTGCTAGAAATCTGGAGTTTTTTAAGAAACATTGTGAGTTATTTCATCTTCCTTACATCGGTAAGATGACCTGTTATCGCTGCTGCAGCTGCCATTGCTGGACTCATCAAATGCGTTCTACCGCCACGTCCCTGTCTTCCTTCAAAATTTCTATTGGAAGTTGAGGCGCATCTCTCGCCAAATTCTAACTTGTCAGCGTTCATCGCAAGGCACATGGAGCATCCTGGCTCTCTCCACTCAAAACCGGCTTTGGTAAAAATTTTATCCAGACCTTCCTTTTCAGCCTGTTCCTTTACCAAGCCTGACCCTGGAACAACCATTGCCAGTTTTATATTTTTTGCAATATGCTTTCCATCAAGAATTTTAGCGGCTTCACGAAAATCTTCGATGCGACCGTTAGTGCATGATCCAATAAAAACTTTGTCGATCGTGATTTCTTCCAAAGGAGTTCCGGCCTTGATTCCCATATATTCAAGCGATCGGATGACCGCTTCTTGCTTTCCTTTATCCTGAAAACTTTCTGGATAAGGAACCGTAGACGTGATTGGTAATACATCTTCTGGACTTGTTCCCCAGGTGACTTGAGGGGTAATTTCTTCGGCCGTCAAATATAATTCTTTGTCATATTTTGCGCCTGAATCCGATTTTAAAGATTCCCAATATTTTATGGCTTTATCGAAGTCTGCGCCTTGCGGAGCTAGTGGTCGACCTTTGAGATAGTCATAAGTTGTTTGATCTGCGGCTATTAATCCAGCTCTGGCCCCAGCTTCAATTGACATATTACAAATTGTCATACGACCCTCCATGGATAGGCTTTGAATAGCACTTCCAGCATATTCAATGACAAATCCTGTGGCGCCGGCAGTGCCTATTTTTCCGATGATTGCAAGAACTATGTCTTTTGCAGATACGCCATTAGCTAGATTACCATCAACCTTGATAAGAAAATTCTTGGCACGTTTTTGGATGAGAGTTTGGGTGGTTAAAACATGTTCTACTTCTGAAGTGCCAATACCAAACGCTAAAGCGCCGAATGCGCCGTGAGTTGAAGTGTGACTATCTCCGCAAACGATTACCATTCCTGGTTGAGTAAGGCCTTGTTCTGGACCAACGATGTGAACGATTCCTTGTTTTTTGTCATCTAGATCAAAGTAACGAATGCCGAATTCGCGGCAATTTTGTTCGAGAGTCTCTACTTGGATGCGGGAGGTTTTATCTTTGATACCGGTGGTGCCATTATGTCTATCTGCGGTTGTTGTTGGAACATTATGATCCGCAACAGCAAGGTGAGCTTCCGGTCTTCTTGGCTTTTTTCCTGAAATTATTAAGCCTTCAAAAGCTTGCGGAGACGTGACTTCGTGAATAAGTTGACGATCTACATAGATTGCGCTTGAGGAGATGTCATCGTAAACTAGATGCGATTCCCAAATTTTATCGTAGAGAGTTTTTGGCATTGTTATGGTTACTTATTGTGATCTATCCGATCTTGGTTTTTTTGTAAGAGGAGAGGTGCTATTTGGACTAACGCATGTGCTGCTTGGTGTGTTTGAACTTTCTTCACCACGAGTTCTTTTTCTATTTACTAATAGTGTTTTTTGAAGCTCTATTAGCGCTCCCTGCATTTCTTCGATACCATCGCTGCCGCTATGTGTATTAGGGGTTGTAGTATTTATATTCATAATTCAGAGTGTAATTGACCTAGGATTTACGCAAATCCCACGAAAGAAGTCGCTCGGGAATTTCTATTTTTGGCTTTTTTTAAAAGCATCCAAAAGATGACGTTCCCTAATAATCAAATTCAAAATGCCAAATTTTAACAAACTAAATTTACATCCAACAATCCTTGCTGCACTAGAGGTAAAGGGCTACACGATTCCAACGCCAATACAGGCGCAAGCTATTCCGCACTTATTGGAAGGGAGAGATCTTCTTGGAATTGCCCAAACCGGAACAGGTAAAACAGCAGCCTTCGCTTTACCGATTCTCGACAATCTTGTAAAAAGTAATCAAAAGGTTAGAGCCAATTACGTGAGAACTTTGATTCTTACCCCAACGCGTGAACTAGCATCACAAATTGCTGAAAATATTGAACTTTATGGTAAGGGTCTTGGTCTGAAACATGCGGTGATTTTTGGTGGAGTGAGTGAATTGCACCAGATAAGAGCTCTTAGGCAAGGGTTAGATATTGTTATCGCAACTCCGGGACGTTTGCTTGATTTGATGAATCAAGGTCATGTTCGTTTTGCGCAATTAGAAATTTTTGTACTTGATGAAGCTGATCGCATGCTTGACATGGGCTTCATTAATGATGTCAAAAAAATTATTTCTAAACTTCCAGAAAAAAAACAGAGCCTGTTTTTTTCCGCAACCATGCCAAGCGTAATTGCTAGCCTGTCTCATTCAATTCTTCATAATCCAGTCAAAATTGAAATTACACCGCAAGCTACAACGGTTGAGCGTATTAACCAAAAAGTTTATCTCGTTGAAAAATCAAACAAACCGATGCTTCTAAAAAGCATTTTGAAGCAAGAGGATGTCACATCCGCTTTGGTTTTTTCTAAAACTAAACATGGCGCGAATAAAGTAGTAGAACATCTCGAGAAGCATGGAATGGCTGTTGCTGCAATTCACGGTAATAAATCGCAGGGTGCGCGCGAGAAAGCGCTTGGAGGATTTCGTTCTGGTGCAATCAAGGTTTTGGTCGCAACTGATATTGCGGCACGAGGAATTGATGTTCCTGGCATTAGTCATGTTATTAATTACGATATTCCTCTCGATCCAGAAAGTTATGTTCATCGTATTGGAAGAACTGCAAGAGCTGGTCGTGGTGGTGTTGCTATTTCCTTGTGCGATTCAAGCGAGCATTCTTTGTTGAAGGCGGTTGAAAAAACGATTCGTATGCAGATCCCGCTTGATACTTCTCATCCGTTTCATGGCGTTGCGGGAAGGCCGGTTGAGCCGTCGGAATCGTCTGGTAGAAGAAAGTTTTTTGGATCTGGATCTAGAGGTGGAGCTGGAGCTAGGGGTGGGAATTTCGGGAGAAGTGGTAGGAGGTAGCGCCGCGACTTACGCATGAAAAATTTTCCCAATAATTTTTTAACTACTTAGAAATCCTGGTTTTGATTTAGCTTTTTGCAAAATGTGGAACCGCTGACTACGTGCCTAGAGATTAAAAAAAGTCTTGCAGCTGCGCTTTTTTTCGGCCAATACCTTGTTGCCCATTGCGCATGCCTGACACCTTTTGCGGTACACTGCAACTATAGTATATCAGCATGAAATTGCATATTTCTGACTTCACCTTTTTGGTAAAAATTTGCTCGGAGAATGACGCTGTATCACTTGATACAGCTTACATATCTCTGTCGCAATTTTTCCTCAAAAATGCTTCGTCATAAATATGCAATTTCATGCTG
>CAMDJN010000055.1 GCA_945900795.1 Rickettsia typhi
CTAACAAAATCAGTATCCTCCATCATGAAAACTATGCAATCTGATAAGGGCTCTATCAAAAATCTCTTCCATCATGAGAAGGTTAGATATGCTGCTTGCATGGGGGCGTGAGGGGAGTTGGTTTAGTTTTATGTCCTCGGGGTAATAAGCAACTATAAATTCTACCTGATTTCCATTTTCTAACCTCTCACAACCATGCTTTTTGTAATCAGTAGTCGGGCAACAGAAAAACGGATATTTTTTCATACCTTCATCGCCTAACTTCGTATCGAAAAGAAGCCATAAAGCACGAGAATCACAGTCAAAAAATGCAGTTTGTTCCTCACCCTTAAATGTTATCTCTCTGTCAAATTTTATGTCTTGCTTAATTTTCGTAATATCATTTTTGAAAGCCTCGTACGTGGCAATATCAGGAATGGTAAATTTGTAAGAACATGGCATAAATCTTTTCGTAAAATTAACTGGACAGCAGTGACTTAGGACGGGTTCTCAGGTCTGATTCTGGATAGGATTTATTTTTTGGATATTGGTTTTAAGTGGCTTTGTGATCGATTTCTTATCTCCGGATTGGAGAGCTGAATTCACCGAGACTCATGTTGGCGACGTGGCCGAATTTAGAATTAAGGACTAACGGCACCTCATATTTTGCCACAACTTTTTGAACATCTTTTACAACTTTTTTCTGCACTTCATTTTGCCAACAGAAAATTTCCATCACTGAAAAGTTTTTTCATTCTATCTAACTGTTCTTTCTTTTTCTTTTGCCGTTTCTGCAACTACTGTTTTACCGGCAGCGAGATCGTTGATGACAATGGCGCCAGCGCCAATTTTACTATTGTCGCTAATTTTAATATTACCGATTATTTTCGCTCCAGCGCCAATAACCACATTATCACCAATGGTTGGATGCCTTTTGCCTTTTGCAACAGACCTTCCTCCAAGAGTCACTCCTTGGTAAATTGTTACATTATTTCCAATCACGGCAGTCTCACCAATTACGACTCCCGCACCATGATCAATGAATAAATTTTTTCCTATTTTAACTGCTGGATGGATTTCGATTCCGGTTAAGATACGACTGATATTTGCAATGAAGCGTGGTAATATTGGGATACCAAATCTGTAAAAAAAATTACTAACACGATGAAAAAAAAGTGCGTGGACACCTGGATAGCAAAGGATTATCTCAAGATAACTATTCGCTGCCGGATCTTTCTTTTTAATATTTTCTAGGAATTCGATCATGTTATGTAAATTTTTTTAAAATCTGCGACAAAGAACCTAAGACAAAGCTTCTAAATCGAAAAAAACTTCGTCACCAAAAATAAAATCGAGATTATGTAGGATATGAAGACAATCGAGATTACGTAGGAAAGTGTTTGGATATTGACCAATGGTGATTTTTTGCTCTCAGGAAATCTTAGGGACAGAATGATTGAGCCACTAACGAACAAAACCGTGGAATAGATAAAAGCGAAGAAACCCACCTCAAAAAGATCTACTAAAAAAAACAGACCGTAGAGAAAAATTATCGGAACTAAAAAATTGATTATTACTAATGGAATGCCTAGCGGCAGGCTCATGGCCTTAGCAGATTTATTCGCAGAAACCGATGTTGATGGAGAGGGGTCATTTGCGTGTAAAGTCATTTTCTAAGGTTTTTATACTCCTCAAGACTATATTCATCAACCATCATTGCATCCTCGACAGCAGCAACGCTATCAAGTAATAAGTGCTTTTCTTCAAGCGTGATGACAGATTTTGAATAGGCCATCTCAACCAAAGACTCAATCCGATTTTGTGGTAAAATTTTATCACTAATCGCAAGTTTAATTTTATTATTTATATCCTGTACACGCTCATGAAGCTGTAGGGCATATTCCAATCTACCAAGATTATCCTGCTTATCTTCACTAACAAAAATTCCATCAGTTAACAAATTTCTCAGCTCAGTATTTTTGACCAAACTTTTTGTAATTTTATGACTCAGATCGTCAATTGATGGATGGCTAAAAATATTGAAACGCGCCCATGTTGAAAATGGAAATAATAAGAATTTTCCAAATGAAGAAAAAAGATTTTGGTACAAAGCATCGATTGCTATTTGCGCTTTCCAAAAAATTTCTTGCAACCCATGCTCAGCAACCATCGCTTCCTCTTCTCGACAACCATTCTCTTGAAACTTTTTAAGCACACATGTTGCAAGATACATTGCCGAAAGAACATCTCCGAAGCGACCATTATTTTTTTCTTTGCGCTTTAAATTCCCTCCAAACTTAGCAATGGCAATATCAGCAAGAAGTGCAAACGTCGCTGAACACCAAACGATTTTTCTTTCATATCTACTCACAAAATCTCTGCTGAATGGCTTGTAGCAATACCCCCTAGTGAGCGAAAGCAAAATTGAACGCATAAGATTGCTGAACAAATGTCCAATATGCGCAAAGAAAGCACGATCGAAAGAGGTGAGATCGTTTTTCTCAAGAGCCTCGATTTCTTTGTAAGCATATGGGTGACACATGATGGCACCTTGGCCAAAATGTATCAGGCTTCTAGTCATGATGTTTGCACCTTCTACAGTGATCGAAATCGGAGTAGAAAAATAGGCATTCGCTAAAAGATTTCGTGGACCACGTATTATTCCCCTACCACCCATGATATCCATTCCATCATTGATATTCTGACGGAACATTTCTGTGGCATGATATTTTGCTATTGCAGTAATAACCGCAGGTTTATTGCCAGAATCAATGGCGCCAGCAGTAAATGCACGCATAGCATCAATGACATATGTACGTGAAGCAATGCGTGCCAAGACCTCTTCCACACCCTCGAATTTACCAATCGCGGTTCCGAATTGATATCTAATTGCAGAGTAAGCACTAACAACGCGCGTAACCAATTTAGAACCTCCACAACTAGTCGATGGAAGAGAGATACCGCGACCAGCCGCTAGACATTCTATCAACATTTTCCAACCCTTACCCATGCCGTCCTGACCACCAATCACAGCATCAAGCCCAACGATAACATTTTCACCATTAAGCGGAGAATTAACGAATGGAGTTGCAAGAGGATCATGTCTGCGACCCTGTCTAACTCCGGTTGTATCGTGAGGAATTAGAGCACAAGTAATTCCAACATCTTCCTTTTCAAAAAGAATTCTTTCTGGATCACGCAATTGAAAAGCCACGCCAATTAAGGTTGCATAAGCTCCAAGCGTGATGTAGCGCTTCTTCCAATTCATTCGGATTTTAATCTCTCCGCCAAAATCTCTAAACAAAGTACCGTTGGAAATTATTGAGGTTGCATCGCTTCCAGCCCCATCTTCAGTTAAAGCAAAACATGGCAACTCCCTTCCATCCGCAAGCCTTGGAAGGTAGTAATCTCGCTGCTCTTTGGTTCCGTAGTGAAGTAATAATTCAGAGGGACCAAGTGAATTTGGGACCATCGCCGTGATAGCAAGAGGAACTGAGCGGGAGGATAATTTTTGAATTACGCAACTATGGGCATATGCTGAAAAACCTAACCCACCAAATTCCACCGGGATGATGAGACCAAAAAACTTTTTCTCGCGTAAAAATTTCCAAACATTTTCTGGCAAATCTCCGCCAATTTGCACTTCATAATCAGTGCATATTTTGCAAATTTCTTCGACCTCATTATCTAAAAACTCTCGCTCTTCCTTTGTCAGTTTAGGATATTGTTGAGAAAAGATTTTTGTAAAATTTGGCCTCCCAGAAAATAACTCACCGTCAATCCACACATTGCCAGACGTAAGTGCGGTCTTTTCTGTTTCTGAAATCTTGGGAAGAAGTTTTAAATGTTTTATGATCGCAATAACCTGCGAAGTAATGATGAATTTTCTGAAGAAAGGAATTGTGAAGAGAACGACAACAAGTGGGTAGGAAATCCAAAAAACACGACTGAAATCGTAACAAAAAAATAGGTAGGATGTTACCACAGCAACATAACACCAGATCGACAGCCTATTGTAGGAAAAAATTATACATAAAAATAGAGCTACGAAACCAGGTGTAATGCCAAGGGTAATATGATCCATCATTGATTAAAATTGATTGATTGCAGAAAATTTTTAAAACTAGAGCGTGTTGACACTCAAACAAATTTAATTTCCAAAATCTCATAATTGACCACTCCGCCTGGAGTTGCGACCTCAACATCATCGCCAACTTCTTTATTAATCAAAGCGCGAGCCACTGGTGATGTACTCGAAATAAGACCAAGCTCGATATCAGATTCAAACTCACTAATGATTTTATACGTAACTTTTTTGCCACTGTCTAAATCCTTTAAGCTAACTGTTGCGCCAAACTTAACCTTACTACCCGAAAGAGTTGCAATATCGACCACTTCAGCACGAGAAAATTTTTCTTCCAAATCAGAAATTTGCGCCTCGATAAAACCTTGCCTATCTTTAGCAGTATGATATTCGGCATTCTCCTTAAGATCACCAAGTTCACGGGCGGCAGCAATTTGCTTGATGATATTCGGCCTTTCAACACCTTTCAGATTTTCAATTTCTGACTTTAGCCTTTCGTAGCCTTGTTTAGTAATTTGAAATTTTTCCATTTTTTAAAAAATAAAATTCCCCATCCAAGTATCAAACAATCTTAGAGCTCGTCCTAGATATTCTTTAGAATATACCAAACACGATTGAAGATACCGAACTCTGTTTGGTATATGGGACCTCCCTCAAGCCAAGAATTCTTGTTGGGGTGCGACTCGTGTCGCGTAAAAATAAAAATATACCCAATCAACTTCTTGATGTTGATTGGGTATAAACTTTGGAGCGCCTAATATTTGTAATTATCAGTTTTGAATGGACCAGACTCATCAACATTAATGTAATTAGCCTGCTTCTTTGTTAATTTTGTTAATTTGACCCCAAGCTTTTCAAGATGAAGTCTTGCTACTTTTTCATCCAAGTCCTTTGGAAGAATATAAACTTTATTTTGATATTGTTTGTGATTTTGCCAAAGTTCAATCTGCGCCATCACTTGATTAGTAAAGCTTGCAGACATTACAAAGGCGCTATGTCCAGTAGCACATCCCAAATTTAATAACCTACCCTCAGCCAACAAAATCAATCTTTTGCCGTCAGGAAAAGTAATTTGATCAACCTGCGGTTTGATATTCATCCATTTTAAATTTCGAAGAGCTTCCACTTGGATTTCATTATCAAAGTGACCAATATTACCAACGATGGCACAGTCCTTCATGGCACGCATATGCTCGATTGTAATGATGTCAACATTACCTGTGGTTGTGATAAAAATATCAGTCTGAGCAACCACATCCTCGATCGGAAGAACTTGATAACCAGCCATTGCAGCCTGAAGCGCGCAAATAGGATCTATCTCAGAAACCACAACGCGAGCACCCTGCGATTTAAATGCTTCAGCACAGCCTTTACCAACATTTCCATAACCAGCAATAAACACCATTTTTCCGGCAATCATAACGTCAGTGGCACGCTTCACGCCATCAATAACACTCTCTTTACAGCCATATAGGTTATCAAATTTTGATTTGGTAACCGCATCATTCACATTGATCGCAGGCACTTTTAACTTACCCTCTTTTTCCATTTGGTAAAGCCTTGCAACGCCAGTTGTGGTCTCTTCTGAAAGCCCTTTAATCCCAGCCAAAATTTCTGGATATTCATCATGAATCATTTTTGTCAAATCACCCCCATCATCTAAAATCATATTCGGCTTCCATCCTTCAGCAATAATTGTTTGACGAATACACCAATCATACTCTTCCTCCGTTTCACCCTTCCAGGCAAAAACAGGAATGCCGGCCACAGCAATTGCAGCAGCTGCTGAATCAACCGTAGAAAAAATATTACACGAACTCCAGCGAATCTCTGCACCTAGATAAATTAGGGTTTCGATAAGAACTGCAGTCTCAACTGTCATATGAAGACAACCAACAATTTTTGCACCAGTCAGTGGCTTAGAAGCTCCAAATTCATGACGCAAGGACATCAATCCCGGCATTTCATTTTCAGCTAAAGTAATTTCTTTTCGCCCCAAAACAGCAAGATTTATATCTTTAACGCGGTAGTCATTTTTCATAATTTTATTTAGTAAAAAGTTTAGGAACCTCTGAAAAACCAGGATTTTTTGCCAGGATTTTTTAAGGCTCCCTTAATAGAAGTTTGGCGCACAAAGCATCAGCCAAATAAATGGGATGATGAGTGTATATCCAAAACTAGTGGATTTTCTTTTGGTCGGAATATCAAAAAGTAAGATCATAGTAAGGATGACCATCACCGCAAGAAAGTAAAATAAAAAAGTCATTTGCTGCATACATACACTAGCTATCAAGATAAACTTAGTATATTCAAAAGAATGGGATTTATTGGCAAAAATCCCATTAGTTTTTTTATAAAAAATTTGGTAAAATACTGACGCAAAAATCACTCCGATTGCGGCAGAAAAAATCACACTGATAATATTTTGGTCTTGCAAGACGCGGTTTACCAAACCAACTATCAATATAAAATTTAATATTTCCGATGGAAAAACTTTATTGGTGTAATCGGTTGCAATCAATATTACCAACCCTACAGACAATAAAGAATAAATAATGAATTCCTGACTAAACGAAAATTTTAGATAACAAATGGCAAATAAAATTGTAGTTGAGACCTCAATAAAAAGGTGAGTACGCGGAATTCTTGCCTGGCAATTTCTACAACGGCCAAGCGTAAAAAACCAATTCACGAGAGGAATAAGATCTCGTGTTTTTATTATCGTATTACATTGCGGGCATTTGGATTTTGATCCAAAATATCTTCCAAAACAAGATTCCCCTAAAGGTAAGCGATACGCAAAAAGCGTTGCATAGGAACCAAAAATAGCCCCAAAAAATATCGATAAAATCAATCCCAATAGATATTCCATAATGTCCTACCTTTTTTCTAAAAATAAAATCACGTCCGCTCTATCTTGTGGTTTTTTTAAACCTGGAAAAGCCATTTTCGTACCAGAAACAAAATCTTTTGGTTTGGTAATAAAGAGATCGATAGAATCTCTATCCCAACTTCCACCCTTATTTCTCATAGCTTCAGAATAGTTAAAGCCAGAAAAAGATGCTCGCGCTCTTCCAACAATTCCAAATAAATTCGGCCCAACTTTTGCAGCCTCACCCTTACCTATCGTATGACATGAGGCGCATTTTTTAAAAATCTTTTCACCGCGCAAAGCGTCAGCCGTTTGCATGAGGTCATCCAAGTTAATTGGCTTTTCTTCTTTTTTTATTACCGGCTTGCCATCAAGTACAAATTCAATCCAAAAGCCCCTCTTCACAACTTTTTTTTGCTGATAAAGCAAATTGGTTGCAATAATAGAAAAACTAGCAATGAGCAGAGCGAGGCCAAAAGCCCCGGCAAATATTTTGATGTCAGTAACTTTCGGTTTTGGAAATTTAGCTACCAAACTTTTTAACTTTTTCTTCATTTTTTAATCGAAGAGAGTTGAGACAGATTTTTCTTGAGAGATGTTTCGAATAGCATCTCCAACTAGTGACGCAATATTTATGATTCTGATATTTTTGACCAATTTTGTCTGATCAATCTGTTCGATAGAATTTGTAATTACCAGATGCTTTAGTTGCGATTGAGATATTCTTTCACTAGCCTTTCCTGATAAAACTCCGTGAGTAATGTAAGCAGAAACCGATCTTGAACCCTTGTTAATCAGAGCATCGGCAGCATTACAAAGAGTTCCCCCAGAATCAACCATGTCATCAACAATGATGCAATTCTTACCCTCAACTTCACCGATAATATTCATCACTTCACTAACCCCGGCTCTCTGCCTTCTTTTATCAACTATAGCCAAATCAGCACCAATCTTACTTGCGATCGCCCTAGCCCTAACTAACCCTCCAACATCAGGGGATACTACAATTAAATCTTTCAGATCAAAATTTTGCCTTATGTCACGTATAAAGACAGGAGCGGCATAAAGATTATCAAGCGGAATATCAAAAAATCCTTGAATCTGACCCGCATGCAAATCAACCGTCAATACACGATCCGCGCCAGCTGAGGTAATAAGATTCGCAACCAACTTAGCAGAAATAGGGGTACGTGGCGCAACCTTACGATCCTGTCTAGCATAACCAAAGTAAGGAATTACCGCCGTAATTCTTCTTGCAGAAGCACGTCTCAACGCATCAATCGCAATCAGCAATTCCATAATATTATCATTTGCCGGATATGACGTTGATTGTAACACAAAGATATCCTCACCTCGTACATTTTCCTTTATCTCAACAAAAATTTCCCTATCAGAAAATTTTTTTATTTCCGCATCAATTAGCTTCAAGCCAAGATGACTGGCAATCTCTTGCGCTAATGTTATATTGCTATTGCATGCAAGAAGTTTCATGGATTGGCAAAGATTTGCTTTTTTGAAATGACGTGAAAAAAAATGGCGATAAAGCTCCGAAAAAAAGCTAGGAACGCCTACCAAATTAATCAACCGAAGAAATTTATCAGATGGAAGAAATAGAAATTTTTGATGTAATAAAAATACTGCATATCATTGCAGTAATTTCGTGGCTTGCCGGCCTGTTATACTTACCCAGAATTTTTGTTTACCATTCTCAAGTAAGACCAGATTCAGAAACTGACAAAATTTTTCTGGTAATGGAAAAAAAGTTGCTGCGCTTCATCATGCTTCCAGCAATGATTTTCGTGTTTATTTTTGGACTTTACCTGGCAAATGAAATCGGATTTGCCGGATGGATTCATGCTAAAATTTTTCTTGCCGCCTGCCTCGTTACTTATCAATGGTTCCTTTCCAGGTGTCACAAAAAATTTACAAAAGGACAAAATAATCATAGCCACAAATTCTATCGCCTCATTAACGAGATACCGACCATACTGATGATCGCGATTGTCACATTGGTTATTCTAAAACCTTTTTAGGAAACCTCTAAAAATCCAATTTCAGCCTGCCTGCAAAAATATGTCCAACTAATCGACTTAGCTAATGGGGCTGTTGCAAATCCCCAAACAATTTCTTCATAAATTTCTTTAGTTTTTTTGATTATTTTCCTTGTTATTAAAAGTAGCTAAAGCTACTGTTTACTAGCCCTAATGGCACTTCTGACTTTCATAAATCAGCAAGTTTTTAGC
>CAMDJN010000056.1 GCA_945900795.1 Rickettsia typhi
TTTTTTCTCAAGGTTGAGTTTGTAAATTATTTCTCGTTCACAAAGAGAAATCCGAGTGTAGTTTTTGGTCATGATTGCGCACTTTAATTGTTGTAAACCTTTTGAGGTTAACAACGATGTAAAGTTGCGCTAGGAGATTGAACTCACCAAGTGTTAAGATGACAGGGAGATACGAAAAATATTAACCGGTTGGTAAATCAAAATAAAATCTACTTCCTTCGCCGAGTTTGCTAGACGCCAAAAGATTTCCGCCGTGATTCTTAACAATCGTATGACTAACGCTCAACCCTAACCCCATACCCTTCCCAACTTCATTAGTAGTAAAGAACGGATCGAAAACACGGCGTAGCGTGTCTTCATTTATTCCAGTTCCATTGTCGTAGACAGAGACGATGATGCGATCCTGATTATTTATATTTTCTATTTTCGCCTCAACGGTTAACAGTCCTTTTTTATCTGTTTTAGAAATCGCTCTAGTGGCGTTAGAGATAAGATTTATTAAGACCTGTACGATGTGAGTTCTAGAAGCGCTAACTCTTAGATCTTCAGGAATGCTAAGCTTCTTCTCAATGTCTTTAGTTTCGCTGGCAGTGAACCGTAAAGCGCTTTCTATAACTTCCGAAACCGGAAACTGAATTTTCTTGTCAGCCTCTTCCGGATAAGCAAAGGCGCGTAAATCAGTAACGATGGTTTTAATGCGGTTCATTCCTTCTTCGATATCTTTCATCGTATCCTTCAAATCTTCATCCTGATTCACATGCGGATCCATCTTCATCACCTGCAATGCCGTCATTGTGTAGTTTAATGGGTTGTTAACCTCGTGTAAAAGTCCTGCTGAGAGATTGCCGATGGCGTTGATCTTTTCGCTATGGACTAGTTGGGATTGGGTGGAGGAGAGTTTGTTTATGGTGTCTTTTAGTTCGTAGTTTAGGCAGAATTCTTTGAAGCGGAGGTTGGATTCAAGATGACTTCCAACTACACAAAAAGCGCTGGTTGATATGAGAAAAAACAAATTATTCACAAGCATTGGAACCATATAAGCATCACCAGTGATTGCTGAATCAATCATCAATGTAACAATGTACAAAGTGATCATTACGAATGATAAAGCAAACATTTCATAGAATGTCCATGGTAACAAAACCGACATCGCAATTATTGTTAGACATAGTCCAGCATAGTATGGCGATAATGATCCTTCGGATGTAATTAAGATCAAAGCATCGATTTGAATAAAAATCGAAATCACAATAAAGTGAGATGCGAATTTAATATTCTTAAAACATTTCCAATAAAAAATTGAACAAAATATCGTTATCAAAAACACGTCAGCAATGACTCTAGATAGAATCAACTCTTTTGAAACATTCCGATAAATTGTTAAATCAAGGATGCCGAAGAGTATGATAAAAAGTACAGCAAGAGGAACAACGACTTTTATTCCCCTTTTTCTCAAATCTATTTCGTAGTCGAGATAAGCTGACCTGAGATCTGGTGCTACGTTTTTCTGACTTCCAAACATAAGTTTACACCAGTACTATCGGTAAATAATTTTTGCTGTCCAAGGCCTGGAACGAGGGAGTCCATACATTTTTCATCTCGGTAAACCAAGTGCCATTCTAGTAGTAACTCCATCATGTGATTATCCCAGTTATTGCTATGCATGTTAGTAACAAAAACCTTACCATCAAACCGCGTCATCGAAAAAAATAATTTGATTAATTTAGAGCAAATTCTGTCCGATAAATAATCGAACAATCCTGAGCAATAAACCAAGTCATACTTTTCTTCTTCAATCTTATCAGAAACGCTTCTTTTTAGCAATTCATGTACTGAATTTAGCTCACCTTCAACTGCACAATTCTTCCCCATTCCAGCTTCTCTTGCCTGATTCACGGCAAAATTCAAAGTTTCTTCGTTAAAATCCAGCAACCTAAAATTACACTTTGTTTTTGGAAAATTTTTATCGAGAAATTGTTTTACTTCTAATGCGGGACCGCATCCTATGCTGAGTGCAAAGAACTCTCTACCTTCCTGTTCAGCTATTTTAACTCCTTCTTCAATTAGCCTAACCAAGGTTGCGGTTCTGTTTTTAACGGAATTTGCAATCGGAATGTTTGTGTAAAAAACATTCACTAACTTGGCAAAAAGATTTGGACCTTCAGCGTTGTCTCGCTGAATCATCTTCATCATTTCGTAATCGCCAGCGTATCCGAGTGGCTTGCTGTAACATCTGTACGGGAAAGGCGATGACATAAAAAATGGATGCAACAAACCTTGGACAAAAATTTTATACGGATCTCTTTGGTCCTTATCCACTGCAGCTACCAGATTATGAAATTCATGAGCGAGGCGTTGGTACGTCACCAATAACGGTCCAAAATACTCCAGCATGAATTCTGAATTGACCACCGCTTGAGATTGTTCAAGTGAAGATTCAAGCTTATCAAGCCAATTTCTAATATCGGACAAAAATGATCTTATCGCTAAAATGTTAACCTTAAATTCGTCGCTAATTTTCTGCGAACTCTCAAAATTACTAATCAGGTGATCAATCTCGCCGCGAATTTCTTCCTTCGATGTAACATCAACCGTAGTCTTCCAATAAGCATCAGAAAGAGTAGCGGAGACGATCAGGACTATTCCGGTATTGACGATGTTGGTGATTACGGCTTTGCCGTTGTAGATTTGTTTGTCGGAGCGGGTGATGATGAGGTCGGTTAAAACTTCACTCAATTGGACAATCGAATAGGGATTATAAACTTCGAAGACGATGAAATTTTGGGAGAGCTTGAGTAGCGTGCCTCTAGCTTTGAGACCTTGGCTGTTTTTGAAAGTGACTAATTCGCCATCAAGGTTTTTAGTGCTGTTGGCCATGAGTTAAACGATGGAAAATACTGTGAGGAACAATCTAAGAAACAGAAAAAAGAGGGTTTTTTGGTGAGTTTTGTGGAATAAAAATTGACTACTCCAGAAGTCTATTTTTACAAAGATGAGTAAGTTTCCAAACGCGCTTTTACGTAAGTGAGACGTTAAAAAATCATCACCAAAAACATGAAAGACCAACTAAAAAAGTCCAGTATTTTTACTTCTGATTATTTTGTTCTTTTCATTGATGATGAAGACAAGGCAGCAAAATATTTTCACAGACTGTTTAGCCAGCATTTTAAAATAATCGTTACCACCAGCCCCATCGAGGCTCTAGACATAATTGAAAAGAAGCGTGGAGAAATCGCAGTTGTGGTTTCTGACCAAAGAATGCCGGAAAGAACCGGAGTTAATCTTTTGCAAGAAATCAAGGATCGGGATAAAAATATCATCCGCATCCTAACGACCGCCTATGCAGACCTAAATAGCAACATTGACGCCATCAATAAAAGTCAGGTTTTTGCCTACATCACTAAGCCATGGGATACGGATAATGTCATCTCAATTTTAGGCAGAGCGATTGGTGAATTTGAATCTCGCAAAAACTATCTCGCGCTTAGTGCTTCAATCGCGCATGAAATGCGCAATCCTCTAAACAGCGTAAGGCAATCAACCACAATTGCCAAAGAGAGATTAGAAAAGGCTCATCTCGGAGAGACGACTTGTCCAACATCGTTTGAAAAAATGATTCCGATTTCTTCCAAAGATTTTCATGAAATTGTAAGCTCAACCGACATAGCTCTTTCTTCGGCAACAAGGGGAAATATCATCATCGATGCAATCATGGACAGCATAAGAGAAAAGCCTGTTGATGTCAGAAGTTTTAAAAACTTTCGCATTTCTGAAATCGTCAATCTCGTGATGCGGGAATATGCTTTTGAACCCAATCAGAAAGAAAGAATTATCATCGATATCAAGCCCGATCAAGACTTCAGCGTTAAATGTAATGAAACTTTGCTGAGCTATGCGTTCTTCAATTTGTTAAAAAATTCTCTCTACTACGCCGATTCACATCCAAATCTTACAATTACAATCAGCTCAGGAATCGGTTATGACAAATTCGATCACATCTATTTCCGAGATAATGGTCCAGGAGTGCCGAAAGCAAGATTGGGAGCGATATTCGAAGCCTTTTCAACCTCTGGTAAACCTAGTGGAACTGGTCTTGGTTTGGCCTTTTGCAAAAGAACTATGAAAAATTTCAGCGGCACAATTACCTGCGATTCCAACGAGGGAGAATACACGGAATTTGTTTTGTCTTTTCCAAAATCAATTCAAAGAAAAAGAAGTTTCGAAACCTCTAATTGTGTTTTGTTGGTTGATGATCAGCAAACCGTTCTACTTATCACAAAAAGAATTTTAGAAAAAGGCCTCGAATCAACTTCTTGCACAATGTTGGAAAGTGGAATTGAGGCAGTTGAAAGGCTAAAATATTACCATTATGACTTGATTGTGATGGATATTGAAATGCTAGGAATGACCGGCATTGAAACGGTGCGAAAGATTCGTGAATTCGATAAGGAAACACCAATCATGGCCTATTCTTTGCGTGACATTGAAACTATGCGAGAAGAGTTAGAGTCAGCTGGATTTGATGATTATCTCCACAAGCTAAGACCGGTTAAAAATCTACTTCGGATGTCTTCAAAATTGAGCAGAATTAAGTTAACGCGTTCTCTGCTCAGTGACGAAGAAATAAACGCCGCGTTGGATAAAAAAAGAATCTTATTTGCCGATGATGATTCGGTGAATTTGTTTTTAACCAAACATCAGTTGGAAAAATACCGGACAGAAGTTGACATCGCCAAGAATGGCTTAGAGGCAGTTGATTTAGCGAAGTGGGAAGATTACGATTTGATTTTAATGGATATCTCAATGCCCAAAATGGACGGCATTACAGCGGCAAAAAAAATAAGAGAATTTCAGGCCAAAAATAATAAAACTAAAATTCCAATCATTGCCTTCACCGGTGATGACAGTAAAAACAAAATCAGGGAGATTCTAGAAGCCGGTTTCGATGATTATTTCATTAAGGGCAGAGACCACAAAGAGTTAGTTGAGATTATGGCATTGAAGAGCGAGGGTAACTACTAATCGCGTCTAGAGAACAGCACCTCTCCAATAATTGCCAACGAAGGAGAAATAAAATTTTTATCACCAAGATTTTTCTCAAAATCACCAATAGTAGTGAGGTATTTTTTTTGTGATTGCGTGCTTGCTTGCTCAACCACAGCAAGCGGAGTTTTTGGATCTCGTCCGAATTTTATTAACCTTTCGGTGATCATTCCGAGGTTGTGAGATGACATGTAAAAAACCAGCGTGTCACTAGTTGCAGCAAGGTCTTTCCAATAAAAATCATCAACAAGATTTTTCCCGTTGTCTAAATTTTCTTTGTAGATGGTTAAAAATCTTACTGCTTTTCCACTAGTTCTTGAGGTAAGCGGAGTGCCAAGAAAGGCTGAAACAGCACTTGCAGCCGTGATTCCAGGAACAACTTGGTAAGGAATTTTTAGGTCAGAAATAGCTTCGATTTCTTCGCTTAGATGCGCAAAAATTGATGGATCACCTCCCTTTAAACGCACTACAATATTGCCCTGCAGAGCATATTCCCGAATCATTCCATTAATTTTTTCCTGAGGAATAGGATGAAAATTTCTGGTCTTTCCAACGTTAATTTTAACCGCATCTTTTCTGGCGTAAGACAGCACTTCCTTTGTCACAAGACGGTCGTGAAGAACAATGTCAGCTTTGTTCAAAAGCTTCACTGCCTTGAAAGTCAGAAGCTCTGGATCACCCGGCCCCGCCCCAATAAAATAAACTGCTCCCACCTTTTCATTCGCAGTTGATTGCAATTTTTCTTCCAAAAGCTCTTGTGCTTTTTCGATATTTCCTTCGGCGATTTCATTGCCAATAACGCCATCAATCACATCTCGCCAAAATAATCTACGAGCTTGCAGATCAGATAATTTTTCCTTCACTAGCTCTCGATTTTTTTCAGCAAAATCTCCGAGCAGCTCCAGATTTCTTGGAAGTATTGTGGCAATTTTCTCTTTGAGAATTCTAGCTAGAACTGGGGATGAGCCTGAAGTGGAAGTGGAAATTGTAACATTTCCCTGCTTGAAGTAGGAACCAAAAATAAAGTTTGAGGAAGGACCGTCATCAACAATATTGGCTAATTTTTTTTGTGCTTTTGCGTCACTAGCAATTCGTTGATTAAGCTCTTTGTTGTTAGTTGCAGAAATTACAACATCAGCTTCGTTGAGATATTTCTTGTCGTAGGAATCTTTGATGAATTTGACCGGGAGTTTTTGAAGTAATTCTCGTTCACTACTTCCTTCTGCGAGTTCAGAAAGCGATTCTTCTTTTCCTCCCAAAACCACGACCTCACCACCAAATTCCAAAATGGTTTCAACCTTAGCGAGAGCAATTTTTCCAGATCCTACAACAAGAAAATTTACTCCTTTAACATCTAGAAATAGTGGAAAATAGGACATTTGGACACAACTAAAATTAGGATTTTTGAGTAAATTTTTACCCTGCGCAGGTCAGGGTCTCCAGACCCCGACCTTACCGTTCATGTCCTGATTTTATAAAAATGGAAATGAAATGAAGGTTGGGAATGGGTCAGGAGACCCATTCCCGCGAAGGGGAATTATCACAATTCCAGATCCGCCGCTACCTCCTTAACATCCACCAACCATGAATATTAATCAATTATTAGGAACATTTAGATGCATGGGCATGCACCTTTCCATTCAGAATGGCTAGCATAGTTAGGGTTCACAGTACTATCATCATTATCAAAATAGCAGTTATAGATAAAACTAACCTCTTCTCGCTCTCGATAAGAACCCCATCCATATTTAGAACAATTCCCGAGTCCTATATGACCCATAGCTTCAAGCACTGTATGTCCTGCTGATGTAGTAGCGCTTGCATCGAATGTCTTTCCAATTGTTGGGCAGAACGAGTTACAGGTCTGACCATAACCTGATAAGTACCAACATTTTCCAGAAACCAGAGTTCCAGAACCACATGGTGAAGTACATGCTGTTCCATTCCAAGTAGTTCCGGAGGGGCATGCACATCCAGTAACCGAGACATTGTTACCTTGTTGTGTACATGTGTAAGATGGTGTTCCGGTTGCGCTTCCACTACATGATAAACTTCCAGATCCAGGTGATAATTGATAAGGAACGGATTGACTAGAAACCCCAGTTCCACTAGCCGTACAAAATATTGCATTACAAAAGCTACCATTCCATGCATACCCAGCTGCACAAGCACAAGCTGTAAATGGTCCCCCAGATGGATTCCCCGCTGAGAGAGTTGTAGTTCCTGGATTTACCGTACCAGTACAAGTGTAACTGATTGAAGAATATTCAGTTTGATTACAAGTATGGCTAGTTGGAGATGCTGCGTAACTCTTGGTTGGAGGAGCGCTAATTCCAGTGATTGCTGGAAAGGTACAAGAAATCGCCGTGCAAGTTCCACTCATGCTCGCAGCCCCTGAAGCTGTGCATGTGTAGGTAACTCCGCTATTAGTAACGTAGCCAGCAACATCACAATTTCTTGAAACTGGCGAGGTTGAATAAGCAAGACCTGTAGCATTTGTGATTCCAGTAAAGCCTGTAATTGAGCAGGTAATGGAGCCAGTTGAGACACAAGCGCTTCCATTCCAAATATATCCGCCGCCAGTATTACAATTGCCGGATCCGCAAGTTGCGGTTAAGGCTGAGCCAGAACATGTGGCTGAAGTAGCGGTAGTTACGGAATATCCTGTAGCATTACATGTAACCTCAGTTGCTCCACTAGCAACAGTAGTTCCTCCCGCAATACCAGTACCAGTAACAGCACATGTAACCACATTGCAGGATCCACCTGTAATCGTAGCAGGACCGCCGCCGCCGGCGCAGGTGTAGTTGAGCGAACCGGAATAGCCGGAGGTGCAGCCTACTGAACCGCTTCCGGTTGTAACGCTAGGGGAGGCAGAGTAAGATGGCATGGTGCAAATATTGATGTTGCATGAATTTCCAGTAACAACGCCAGCGCTGCAATCAACCGCAAGTGAGCTGGTCTTCACCACCCATTTTTTCGAAAGGTAATCTTCGATTTTTTTTCTCTCTTCGCTTTGTAGAGATTTTGCAAAAACGATTACTTCGCCGATTTGGCCATTGTAGCCCTTTCCAACAGCTAGATTGGTGATTCCTGTTGGCGCTAAAGTATCGGCGGAAGTTTTGGCCAACATGCCGTTAATGTAGATTTTTTTTCCGGCAGAGTTGGAAGAAAATGTGATGATTTTTGGCTCATTAGCAGAATATCCCGAAACAGCGGCAGAGTAAGTGAAAGCGCCGTGATCTTGGGAGATTTGGCCATTTGCTTTGTATCCTAAGGCAAAGCGATTTGTTCCGCTAACCGTACCATCGCCTAAAAAATAATTGTCGGAAGCGCTGCTGGATCTTTGTTCGACGGCAAAAATTGTGTAATCGCGTCCGTTTAAAAATGAGCCGTCGAAGGTGAAATGTCCGGTTCCAGAAAATGCTGCGGTTGGCATTTTGTTGATTGCTCTGTTGTAAACAGGACCTCCGCTGACTTGAGTGCTCGTTAGTTTGTTGTTGCCAATGTCATTCCAACTGGCTAAGGCAGCATTGTCAGAAATGTCGCTTGAGCCGAAACTGCGCTCTAGCGTTGATTCCAACCAAAGAGAAAGATTGTCTACAGAAAGAACTGGCGATGCTGAGGTTTGCGCTCTAGCAGAAACCAAACGCGATTTTGTAAGCAAACTTTGTGCGCCGATTATTCCGACTACCAAAACGGTAATGATCAAAATCACGATTGAGAGCTCTACGAGAGAGAAGGCTTTGGAGTTGGATTTTGTTCGGGACATGAGTTGGTTTGAGATTTTAATTACATCGAGACTTAGAACCTGTCTAAGTCTTTGTACCTACACAGTTCGCTTCGCTCATCACCCTCAGG
>CAMDJN010000057.1 GCA_945900795.1 Rickettsia typhi
GCATCTTAACGGCAAATTCAATTTCACTGAGTCTACACTGGAGACAGAGGGGAAGTCGTTACGCCATTCGTGCGGGTCGGAACTTACCCGACAAGGAATTTCGCTACCTTAGGACCGTCATAGTTACGGCCGCCGTTTACTGGGGCTT
The DNA here is from genome assembly GCA_945900795.1 of Rickettsia typhi. GTDB lineage: Bacteria > Pseudomonadota > Alphaproteobacteria > Rickettsiales > UBA1997 > UBA2645. Next base: position 149 of record CAMDJN010000057.1, read on the forward strand.
CTATCAAGCGCTCTCACGCCATCAATTAACCTTCCAGCACCGGGCAGGCGTCAGACCCTATACATCATCTTCATGATTTAGCAGAGCCCTGTGTTTTTGATAAACAGTCGCTACCCCCATTTCTGTGCCACCTTTCTTTGGTTGCCCAAAGAAGGTCATCCTTCTCCCGAAGTTACGGATGTATTTTGCCTAGTTCCTTCAGTGTAGTTCTCTCAAGCGCCTTAGTATATTCAACCCATCTACCTGTGTCGGTTTTGGTACGGACGTAGATTTTTCATCCTAGTGGGGCTATTTCCTGGAAGCAACTGCGCCGCATCTTCAATCCAATAAGAAGATACGAAACAGTAACACTCCGTCACTCACCACCCGGTTCAGGAATATTAACCTGATTACCATCGACTACGCCTTTCGGCCTCGCCTTAGGCTCCGACTAACCCTGCGAAGATTAACTTTACGCAGGAAACCTTAGATTTTCGGCGAACGGGTTTCTCACCCGTTTTATCGTTACTCATGTCGGCATTCTCACTTGTGATACCTCCAGCAAACCTGACGGTTCACCTTCACTGGCTTACACAACGCTCCGCTACCACTTGCTAGCACCATGCTAGCAAATCCATGTCTTCGGTATATCACTTTAGCCCCGTTACATTTTCGGCGCAAAGAGGCTTATGTAGACCAGTGAGCTATTACGCTTTCTTTAAAGGATGGCTGCTTCTAAGCCAACCTCCTGGTTGTTTTGGCCTCTTCACTTCCTTTCCCACTTAGTGATAATTTAGGGACCTTAGACGATGGTCTGGGCTGTTTCCCTCTCGACAATGGACCTTAGCACCCACTGTCTGCCTGCCACGCTCTGACTCTGTTGGTATTAGGAGTTTGTTAAGGTTTGGTAAGTCTTTTGGACCCCCTAGCCTTGACAGTGCTCTACCCCCAACAGTAAACGCGTGACGCCCTACCTAAATAGATTTCGCGGAGAACCAGCTATATCCGGATTTGTTTGGCCTTTCACCCCTAACCACAGCTCATCACATAATTTTGCAACATTAACGTGTTCGGTCCTCCAGTAGGTGTTACCCTACCTTCAACCTGGCCATGGCTAGCTCATCCGGTTTCGGGTCTAATTCGCCATACTAATTCGCCCTGTTAGGACTCGCTTTCGCTACGCCTACACCTATCGGCTTAAGCTCGCATAACAAATTAACTCGCCGACCCATTATACAAAAGGTACGCTATCACCCCCTAAAGAGGCTCTAACTGCTTGTAGGCATTCGATTTCAGTATCTATTTCACTCCCCTTATCGGGGTTCTTTTCACCTTTCCCTCACGGTACTTGTTCACTATCGGTCATAGAGTAGTACTTAGGCTTGGATGAACTGGTCCACCCATGTTCAGACAGGATTTCACGTGTCCCGCCCTACTCAAGTCTAGTCATCTGCATTACCCGTACGGGACTATCACCCACTATGGTTAACCTTTCCAGGTTATTCCGGTTTTCATTTGACTAGCACTGGCCTGGTCCGCGTTCGCTCGTCACTACTAACGGAGTCTCTGTTGATGTCCTTTCCTCCAGCTACTTAGATATTTCAGTTCGCTGGGTTTTGCCTCCCTAACCTATGAATTCAGTTAAAGATACTTTCTTAAAAGAAAGCGGGTTCCCCCATTCGGAAATCCCCGGATCAAAGCCTGTTGACAGCTCCCCGAGGCTTATCGCAGCCTGCCACGTCCTTCATCGCCTCTCTATGCCAAGGCATCCGTCGAATGCCCTTACTTTGCTTACTTCTCAACTATGCGCAGAATAAATCTACAACAGTGATCGGTTAAATTATAAGGTTCTTGAGATTAATTAAATTTGTTTGCATGCACGTATAAACGTGATGCAGTATTCTCTAGTTATCAATTATTCACGATTAAAACAACAAACTTTCTAAACCACGAGCAAAGCAAAAACTCGAACAAAATGAATTTTGTCGAGCACTACTAAACTTGATGTGGGAGATTTCTAAAAAAATAGAAAAAACTTAAAGCTAGAAAGCGAACTTATCCCCAACCTTTAAATCATTATGAATCAAAACAAATCCAAAAGCGTGAAGCCTTGACCCATCTCGATCCACAAAAGAAATAAATATCAAAGGGACGCCAATTAAAGAAGGCGATTTTTAGAAGTCAACCCGAAGAAATTTATAACTTAGTATTTAAGATTTAACCCAGATCCGCCATTAGAAACAACAGCATGTCGAGAGAGAAATATCATTTTCTAACTACGCAAACTCCGTCCCTCATCTCCAGCTCGATCTCATCACCATACTTCACGTCACTAACAGAAAAAATTAAAGCACCATTTTTGTTTCTTACCAAAGCAAATCCGCGCTTAATAATTTCATAATAATGACTGTTTGTAAGCAGCTTTTTAAGACCAGACAAGCTTGTCTCTTCAAAAGTAAGCCTACTTTCCAAGGCGCCCTGTAAGCGCTTTGAGCGTGATTCAATTTTTTGCTCTTCCAAAGAAACTCTCTCAAAAATCATCCTCTCAAAAATTTTAACAGAAGGCAATTTTACTATATTTTTTTCGATAAAATTTTTGGTTAAAAAATCTAATCTTTTAGAAACTAGTAAGAAATTTTTACTGATCTGATCCCTTATTTTTACTGGATCAACCAAATATCTTTGGAGAGTTTTTAAATTCTGATTTTGATTAGAAAAAAAACTATTTGGTAAAAATTCTAACTTTTCTTGAAGAGAATTTATACGATTTTTTAAATCTGAAATTACCGTAGTAACAAGTTCTGCAGCTGCTGTTGGCGTTGGCGCCCGAAGATCAGAAACGTAGTCAATTAATGTCGTATCCGTCTCGTGTCCTACAGCAGAAATAATCGGAATTTCTGATTTAAAAACTTCTCGAATTAAATTTTCATCATTGAATGGAAGCAGGTCTTCAAAGGATCCTCCTCCCCTAGCAATAATCACAACATCGGGCTTCTTATCCTTCTTCAGGCCATTAAAAAATCTGATCCCTTGAATAATTTCTAATGCCGCTTTTTCACCCTGAACTAAACTTGGATAAAGCATGAGATGTGAAGGGCAACGCGCCTCAATGCGGTGCTTAATATCTTCAATAACCGCTCCGGTTTGCGAAGTAATTACTCCAATTATTTTTGGAAAAAATGGTAAAGCTTTTTTATGAATCGCATCAAACAAACCTTCGGCTAAAAGTTTTTGACGTCTTTTTTCGATCATCGCCAACATGGCACCAATGCCCGCTACCTCTAACTTCTCGACAATAATTTGATAATTCGATCTTCCTTCAAAAGTAGTTATACGACCAGAGGCCACAACCTGCAAACCATCTCCAGCTTCAAAAGAAATCAATTGCGCCATGTTGCGAAAGCACACCGCGGAAAGCGTGGAATTTTCATCTTTTAAAGAAAAATAAAGATGTCCTGATGATGCACGCTTAAAGCCAGTAATTTCACCTTTTATTCGCACATAACCAAAAGCATCTTCAACGATGCGTTTGATTGAACGCGAAAATTCTGAAACGCTAAATTCTGGGATGTTGAAATTCATTTTGAATTTAATCTGACGTTGCTTGGAGCTGAAGGGTTAAGGGCGATAGGATTGAGTACTTTTTCAACCCACATTCTAACTTGTAACTTTTAATTCGTAATTAGTAATTTCTTTTGTATATCGGCCTGGTTTCTGACTTCAGCCACAAATTTTTACCACAAGTTCTTAGCTTTCACAAAAAGATCTGTGACAGTTTTTTTTATTTTTTGACGAAGCAAACTCTGTAAAGCCTTGTATCTATTGGATCAAGAAAAATCCTAATTCCTGCCGCGCGCGGCAGGAATTCAAAAAATCGTAAAAATCCATGCTCTCAACAAATCAAATCCGAACTTCTTTTCTCGATTATTTTGCAAAGAATGGGCATGAGATTGTAGCATCAAGCCCTTTGATTCCGCACAATGATCCCACTTTGATGTTCACCAATGCGGGAATGAATCAATTCAAAAATTACTTTACTGGCGCAGAGACTCCAAAGTTCAAGCGCGCAGCCACTTCACAAAAATGCGTACGCGCTGGCGGAAAACATAACGATCTTGACAATGTTGGTTTCACAGCGCGTCACCACACTTTTTTTGAGATGCTAGGCAACTTTTCTTTCGGCGACTACTTCAAGGAAGAGGCAATTTTTTACGCGTGGAATTTTTTAACCGGAGAGCTTGAAATTAAAAAAGACAAGCTCCTAGTAACCGTCTACCACAACGATGATGAGGCCGCCGGCTACTGGAAAAAAATTGCAGGATTACCTGAAGAAAAAATCATTCGCATCGCAACTGACGACAATTTTTGGTCGATGGGCGAAGTCGGTCCATGCGGACCATGTTCAGAAATTTTCTATGATCATGGTGAGCATATTTTTGGCGGAGTGCCTGGCAGTAAAGATCAGGATGGAGATCGTTTTGTTGAAATCTGGAATCTTGTCTTCATGCAGTTTGAAAAAACTGCTGACAAAAAAATGACCCCACTTCCTAAGCCGTGTATTGATACTGGTATGGGGCTTGAGCGAATCGCTTCAGTGATGCAAGGTGTTAATGATAATTATGAAACTGATACTTTCAAAAATCTTATCGGAGAGATCGCAAAATTTACGAATTAATCAAGTATGCCAACTCTAGCAGAGCGTCGCGCTAATTACGATAAAGTTTCGGAAAAAATAAAAGAGCTTGGACAAGAAGGTCTTAAGGAAAAACTTGCAGCAGCGGAGGCAGAGGCAGCGGAGAAAGTACATAAAAATTCTTTTGGTGGAACGGCTTTTAAACTGGATTTAGACGGGGTTCCAGTTTTTGCTAAACGAATCGCGTTAACCGATCTTGAGGCAAAGAATCAAGGGTCGACAAGAAATCTCTACGAACTTCCAGTTCATTACCAATATGGTTTCGGCTCAGCTGGTTTTAACGCTTGGCGTGAAGTTGAGGCGCATAAAATGACTACGGAGTGGGTGCGTAATGGCGAATGTCCCAATTTTCCTTTGATGTATGATTCTATTATTGTTGATAGAGAGCCGCAAGAAATGCTGCAGTGGTTACCGGCTTTTTTAAAAGATAGGTGGAATGCGGAGGAAGAAACACCGATTTTCCAGCGCGCTTACGATCAATCGCATGCTTCGAAAAGTGTTGTGGTTCTGCTTGAAAGTGTCCCGCAAAATCTTTCTCAATATCTAGATCCTCAAGCATCTGGAAGGGAAGGTTCAAGCACCCCATCCACTCCAAATATGGAGGCCGTAATACAAGAACTTAAATCCACCTGCGACTTTATGGCGAGCAAGGGCATGATTCATTTCGATGCCCATTCAGGAAATATCTTGGTTGATAAGGATGGACATCTTCTCCTCACTGACTTTGGACTAGCAACTTCACGCGATTTTGATTTGTCCGAAGCAGAAAGTAAGTTTTTTGACCAACATCAAGGATATGATCATTCTGAGTCTCTGTGGGGATTGTGGCATGAAGCGAAAGGCACAATAAGTAAATCGGAAGAAAAAATTTCAGCTTTGCCTGAAGTTGTAACGGCAGTCGAGCCTTACCAAAAAGTTGGTGAGCGATTTAATCAATTTGTCGAAGAATTCAAAAAAAATAATACGACGACTTATCCGACAGAAGAAATGAGCGGCTTACTCAGAGATGCAGAAAGTCAGAAGGTTGGAACACTAAAAGCAGAAGCGAGTCGTCAGGGCGTGTTGGATCAATTATCAAATAGAAAAGAGGGAACTTGGGCAGAAAAAATAAAAGCGGAGAGAGCCACGAAAAGTAGCGGCCATTCTTTATAGAACCTGTTTCAAATCTTTTAAAGGGGTTGTCGTGAATCATTCGATTAAAAATAAAAATCTGAAAGTAAAAAATAAACCCATCTACGAAATTACAAATTAACAAAAATGATTAAAATCACCTTCCCAGACGGTAACTCACGCGAATTTTCTAGCGGAATTTCTGGTGCTGAAATTGCTAAATCGATCTCTATTTCTCTCTCCAAGGTAGCACTTGCAATCAAGGTAAATGATGAGTTACGCGACCTTTCGCGAACTATTGAGGAAGATTCAAAAATCGAAATCATTACACCAAAAAGCGGACGAGATGCATTAGAAATAATTCGTCATGACGCTGCTCACATCATGGCAGAAGCAGTGAAAGAACTCTTCCCCGATACTCAAGTAACAATCGGGCCAGCAATTGAAAATGGTTTTTATTACGATTTTGCACGCAAAATTCCATTCGCTTTAGAAGATCTGGAAAAGATTGAAAATAAAATGCGTGAGATTGTGAAGCGAGATGAGAAACTGGTTCGTGAAGTTTGGAAACGTGACGATGCAGTAAAATTCTTTCAATCAATCGGAGAGAAATACAAAGCAGAAATCATTGCGTCAATTCCGGCAAACGAGGATATCTCTCTTTACCGACAAGGAAATTTTATCGATCTTTGTCGAGGTCCGCACGCCCCCTCAACTTCCCACATCAAATATTTTAAACTAATGAAACTCGCTGGCGCTTATTGGCGTGGCGATTCGAAGAACGAAATGTTGCAACGTATTTATGGAACTGCATGGGAAAGTGAAGAGTCGCTAAAAAATCACCTGCATGTTTTGGAAGAGGCCGAGAAGCGGGACCATCGCAAGCTTGGTCGTCAGCTTGATTTATTTCATCTGCAGGAAGAGGCTGTTGGCTCGGTGTTTTGGCATCCAAAAGGCTATCTCATCTACCGTCAAATCGAAAATTATATTCGTGAGAAGCTCGAAAAAAATGGTTACGTTGAAGTTAAAACTCCGCAAATGGTTGATAAAGTTCTGTGGGAAAAATCGGGTCATTGGGAAAAATTTCGTGAAAATATGTTTGTGGCTAAAAGCGATGAGGAAAGAACTCTCGCAATTAAGCCGATGAACTGTCCGTGTCATGTGCAGATTTTTAACCAAGATCTAAAATCTTACCGGCAACTACCATTGCGCATGGCAGAATTTGGTTCTTGTCATCGTAATGAATCTTCGGGATCGCTGCATGGGATAATGCGTGTGCGCGCTTTTACTCAGGATGATGCACATATTTTTTGTGAAGAAACTCAGATTAATTCTGAAACCATCTCTTTCTGCAAATTGTTGAAAGAAGTTTATCGCGATTTCGGATTTGAAGATGTGAAGGTAAAATTCTCGACTCGTCCGGAAAAACGTGCCGGTTCTGATGCTACGTGGGACAAAGCTGAAGCAGCTCTTGCAGATGCGGTAAAAGCCGCTGGGTTAGAATGCGAAATCAATCCTGGCGAAGGTGCATTTTATGGTCCGAAACTAGAATTTACTTTAGTTGATGCACTAAAGCGCGAATGGCAATGTGGCACTCTTCAGGTTGATTTTATTCTTCCGGAAAGACTTGATGCTAATTACATTGCGCAAGATGGCTCTAAGAAGCATCCAGTTATGCTGCACCGCGCAATCATCGGAACATTCGAGCGTTTCATCGGAATTTTAATCGAGAATTGCGCCGGAAAATTTCCACTCTGGCTTGCTCCAGTGCAAATAGTTGTCGCAACAATCACCAATGATTCTGACGAATATGCAAAGAAAGTTGTAGAAAGCTTGAGATCGAGCGGATTTAGAGCTGAAGCCGACTGCGATGCTCAGAAAATCAATTACAAAATCCGCGAACATTCTTTGAAAAAAATTCCATACATCTTAGCGATAGGAAAAAAAGAAGCTGAAGGCGGAACTGTTTCAGTACGAAAGTTTGGTGAAGAAAAGCAGGAAATTATGTTGCTGAACGATTTTATTGCGATGGCAAAAACTTCAGTCTTACAAAAAATATAGACCGGAGAATGCCCAGAGAAAATGCCGCAAGACGAATGTTACTCATGCAAAACTTGAGACAGGTTCTAAGGCCTCCGCCACGCCCCATCACTTCCCATAGATGTTGCCTCCTTATTGACAACCGTAGTTGACGGCTTACCGTCAGAGCTACACAACGAACCTTCTAACCCAGTAGGCGTTTGAGGTGTCGGAGGTACTGCGCTTCCTTCAGCGCTTGAAGGCGGTGCGCTTGGCGCCGGCACATCCTTCTTTTTTACAGCTTCTGCAGCGAGTCCGACGGCCTTAGTCAAGAGCCACACCGGGAACAACATAAGCCAAATAAACGCCGACCCCACTTCCGGTAGAAAGTCTTGTGGGAATTTTTTTCTTTCGTCTGACATAATTTTTTATATTCTTTGAATGTAATATGGTGGCGGAGAGAGGGGGATTACTTCTCTTCGCTCAGTTGCAGATCGTTTTATTTTCCTAACTCGCTTCACTCGTAAGAAAAATTAAAACTCCTGTCGAACCCAGTTTTAAATTACTCGGATTCTCATCCCTCAATTTACATCACGGATAAACTTAAGCTGGCGGAGAGAGAGGGATTACTTCTCTTCGCTCAGTTGCAGATCGTTTTATTTTCCTAACTCGCTTCACTCGTAAGAAAAATTAAAACTCCTGTCGAACCCAGTTTTAAATTACTCGGATTCTCATCCCTCAATTTACATCACGGATAAACT
>CAMDJN010000058.1 GCA_945900795.1 Rickettsia typhi
TGCTAAAAACTTGCTGATTTATGAAAGTCAGAAGTGCCATTAGGGCTAGTAAACAGTAGCTTTAGCTACTTTTAATAACAAGGAAAATAATCAAAAAAACTAAAGAAATTTATGAAGAAATTGTTTGGGGATTTGCAACAGCCCCTTAATCTAATTAATTTTTAATTCTTAGTCTCAAAGCATTTAACCCCAAGCGGGAAGGGAGATGTTCTCCCTTCCCCGCTTTCATACCTAAGTCACAGCAACTCGATTATTTTTAGTTTTACAAAACGTTGGGAAGAGGAAACATGCCCCTTCCCGCGCAAGTTGCTGTTAATTTTTACAAATCCTCAGTTCTAAATTCACTGTAGCCTTCATAGTAATAGCTGATGTCGATGCCTTTCATGAACAGCTCGCGGTCATCAATTTTGTTAGTTAGGGTGGACTTAAGAAGTTGTTTTATTTCCACATCTTTAACCACGCTGCGCTCCATTGCTGAAAGGTAGTCTTCTTTATCAGCCGCGTTCCAATCAATTACCTGCTTTAGTTCTTTTTTTAGAATCAAATCAAGCCAAATTCTGGTTGCTCGTCCGTTGCCTTCGCGAAAGGGGTGGGCGATGTTCATTTCCACATATTTTTCGATTATTTTCTCGAAATTGTTTTGTGGCATGGCGTCAATATTCTCAAGCGATTGAGGCAAATACATCAGCGGCGCAAAACGAAAATTTCCCTTGGCAATATTCACATCACGCAAGCGTCCGGCAAATTCGTAAATATCGCCAAATAGACATTCATGGATTTGCGCCAGACCTTTGAAAGTGCCAACCTCAAAACGGTTAATTTCTCCGCTTTCAAAAAGTTGTTTGGCCTTTTGTTTGCTTATTTTTTCTTCCGCTTTGCTTAGCTCAAGCTGGTTGGTGATGTTTAATTTATTTGCTAAAACCATTTTCCGCCTGTTTTAAATTATTTTTCGTAAGCTGCTGCTGGTCGGAGCTTGTAGCTCCGACCTTAACGTTCATTCCCAACTTTTAATTACTACTTTTTTTAGCTTGAGGCATGAACGTTTCGGAGGCAACATGCTACTTCCCGCGCAGGGACATGAATATTTTAGAACGTGGCTACAAGTCGTACCAGCCTGCAGTTTGGGAATTAAATAACTTCCAACTCTTTGATAGTTTTTTCATCTTTGATTTCACCAGTATTAACCACCGTCTTTGGCTCAATGAGCATTACTAGAACCTCTTCATTAGCCGTAGGACAATGCTCCACACCTTTTGGCACCAATATCATTTCACCTTCACTAGCAAACAAATCGTGATCTCGAAATTTGATGGTTAGATTGCCTTTGATCACAATAAAAAGTTCATCCTCATCCTTGTGTTGATGCCAAACGAACTCTCCACGAAACTTTACTAGCTTGACGTAATTGTCATTTATCTCAGCGATAATTTTTGGATTCCAGTGGTCTGAAAAAAGAGAAAATTTTTGATCGAGATTAATTTTCTTCGGCTGCATTTTTTGTTATTTTTTAATTCGCCCACCAATCCTTAGCCTAAGCGCATTCAGCTTAATAAACCCAGCCGCATCTTTTTGGTCGTAAACAGAATCTTCCTCAAAAGTTACGTGAGCTTCGGAGTAGAGGCTTTTGTTGGAGGTGCGAGAGACTACGCTGGCGGAGCCTTTGTAGAGTTTTATGGTTACGCTTCCTTCGACGTTTTCTTGGCTCTTGTCGATCATTGCTTGGAGCATTTCGCGCTCTGGGGAGAACCAGAAGCCGTTGTAAATCAAAGACGCGTAGCGAGGCATTAGTTCGTCTTTCAGATGCGCGGCTTCGCGATCTAGGGTGATGGATTCAATGGCACGGTGGGCAACGAGTAGGATGGTTCCACCCGGAGTTTCGTAAACTCCCCTGGATTTCATTCCAACAAAACGATTTTCAACCAGGTCTAGGCGACCGATTCCATTGGCTCCGCCGAGTTCATTGAGTTTGGTAAGAATCGTTGCAGGAGACATTTTTTCGCCGTTGATCGCAACTGGGTCACCATTTTTAAATTCAATAGTGATGATTGTAGCCTTATCAGGCGCAGCTTCCGGACTTATAGTTCTTTGATAAACATATTCTGGAGCGGGCTGGTCCGGATCTTCCAAAACTTTTCCTTCGCTCGAAGTGTGCAGCAAATTCGCATCAACAGAGTAGGGCGACTCACCGCGTTTATCCTTTGCAATGGGAATTTGATTTTTTTCTGCATATTCGATGAGCTTGGTGCGCGAGTTAAGGTCCCATTCACGCCAAGGGGCGATAATTTTGATGTCGGGTTTTAGTGAATAATAAGAAAGCTCAAAACGTACCTGGTCATTACCCTTGCCAGTTGCTCCATGAGCCACTGCATCAGCCCCAACCAACTTTGCAATTTCGATTTGTCTTTTGGCAATTAATGGTCTAGCGATTGAGGTTCCGAGTAAGTAAACGCCTTCGTAAACCGTATTAGCACGAAACATCGGGAAGACGTAATCGCGTACAAATTCTTCGCGTAGATCTTCGATAAAAATTTCCTTCACCCCAAGCAGTTGAGCTTTCTTACGTGCCGGTTCAAGCTCCTCCCCTTGTCCTAAATCTGCAGTAAAAGTAACCACCTCGCAGCCGTAATTTTCTTGTAACCATTTTAGGATAACAGAAGTGTCAAGACCGCCAGAGTAGGCCAAAACTACTTTTTTAATTTTAGTGTTTTTCATTTTATTAATTTTTTGTTTACTGCAAATTGTCCAAAATAAAATTCTTTATTAACGCGAAAACCTCTTCCTTTCTGTCACCATTGATGATTACGTGATTGTTAAAATTAACCTCGGAAAGAAGTTTGGTTTTAGATTTTATTTTTTCGTAAATGATTTTACCGCTTACAGGATTGACAACGGGATCTTTGTTTGCCTGGATTATCAAGGCTTTGGTAGAAATTTTTGATAGATTTGCTTCGCAAATTTCCATCAGATTTTGCAATTCATGTACGCCATTCAGATAATTACGGCCGTAGTTGATATGAGGATTCTCTGGTTCATCATCAACATATTCAAACTTTCCGGAATCAACGTGAATTTTTTCCAACATTTCGTTCCAGAAGTTAATTCCTGGAACCATTCTAGACTTAATATCGAGAAGTTTCATAGCTGAATTAATGGAAATAACCTCAGAGATTTTTGTAGAATTTTTTCTTGCGCAGGAGAGTAAAGAAAGAAGGCCTCCAGTTGAAAATCCAACCAATATAATTTTGGAGCATACATTGTCGAGTGCCGCATAACCACGCTGCAGACTATAATACCAATCTTCCCAACTTGTATCATGAATATTTATTGGCGCTGTTCCGTGCCCTTTCAGCCTCGGTGCGTAAACTTTAAAACCAAATCCATTCAAGAATTTAGCTAGCGATTCCACTTCTTTTGGCGCTGATTTATAGCCATGCGTGAGAATTATTCCGGTCTTTTTAATGCGTGAAGAGGATTTGATTTTTGAATCAAGAAAGAATGGCTCTCCAACTGATTTTTCTTTGGAGAATTTTTTGTCGAAATAGATTTCGTAGTCAGAATGAAAATTTTTTAAATCGTGTTTATAGATTTCTGTAAAAACTTTTTGGCGTAATTCGTGATCAATAATTTTTACATTTCTGTGTAAAATATTATTGGCGGATTCAAGAAGAGAAAATTCATTGATGATTACGTGCAAAGGGCTCTTGAGCCTAATCTCGTGAAAATTAAATCTCTTTTTGAGAGCTGATTTGTTGATTTTAATTTTCCCGTCTCCTACTTCCTCAATTACCCCAGAATCTTTGGAGAGCTTGAATATGTCATCGAATTCTTTGTGAGGTTCGTCTAAAAAAATCTTAAAAAGATTTTCTTCAAAAAGGTTGGGATTAATCCGGTTAATGCCGTAGCTTTTAATCATTGTTGCAGAGAGGTAAATGATCCTCTTGAGCCTAGAAATATCGATCTCTGTTTCTTTGATATGCATGAGTGCAGCACCAAAAATATGGTCAATATTTATCTGAATATCCAAATAAATTTTGGCCATGAATTCGTTAGTGAGACGAGATTTTAGGTAACGTAAAATCAAGTTTGTTTTGGTTTCACTTTTGATTATTGGTATTTGTCTGATTGAGTTATATACGCTTTCCACATAGATTCGTAGGTTTATTGGGTCGCCAAAACTTAGATTTATTTCTGCTCCGGATAAAAAATTTCCTTCGATTTCTAACTCTTCCTGTATTTGACTCGGAATGCCTTTCAAGAATCTTGTTGCTAGTGTTTGAATTTTATTTTTTCCAGGACGTAAGGGGTAGTAGGTGATACTAAGAGGAACTATGTAGGTATCGATTTTCTTCAAAGATTCCTGGTAAGAAATTTGAAGAGTTTTCTCAAAGTTTTGTAGGAATTCTTTATTGTGATTCTCGAAAGAGTTGATCAGATCGAGGCGATAAATTTGTGATTTCAAAGCTAGAACTGCAGAACCGGTTTTAATTGCTCCAACATGATGTGGTGTATGACTTTTAAACACTACCTCATGATCGATTTCTTTGCTTTTGATCATGCTTCCTTCCGGATAAATCATCCAGTCATGCTCGCCAGTGATCAGATCTTTTAGGATGATATTATCACGACCTGGATTTCTGGTTGAGATTGCTCCAACCGATTCAAGAAATGTTCCTAGTCTTCCGTGAAAAAGACCGGAATCCGCTAAACATCTGACTTGGCGACCGGTATTTTTGTAGATGAGATATGGGACAAAAAAAGTTTCAGACCGCGTAAAGTGATTCGCAACAAACATGACGGGATGTTGCGGTAGTTTATCAATGCCGGTAACGGTAAATTTTGAACCAAGAATTTTTCCTAAAAAATTTATGGCTATGGAGGTGTAATGGAAGGTTTTTGCGGACATTTTTAGATTTTTATCTTCACGAATTAATTTCTACATGAGGGCACCTCTAAAAATTAGAATTTTTTAGAGGTGCCCATGATAGGTTTTTATCTCCATCCAACTACATCATAACCCTTCTCTGCCAAGCATCTATTTGCATATCCTTGTTTAATTTGATCTGGAGTAAGAGTGCCCTGTGCTGCAGCGGAAGCTCCCCCGACTAGCGCTCCCGTGCCGGCACCAACTGCTAATCCAGTAAATAATGATCGACTATTGCCGCCGATCACAAAAAACAAAACTCCCACAATAGCGCCCCAAAGTATTGCGCTTCTGGCAGATTCTTTTGCAACATGTTTCAACTTGTCTTGGCGCAATTGATTCTCCGCTGTTTCCACGCAATTTTCGATATCATTTTCTCGTTGTTCTTTGTCGGTATTGTAGAATTTTTTGTTTTGGTATAAAACGGGTTTGTAAGAACAAGAAATCATAGCCAAACAAACGAGTGAGGATACTGCTATTTTACAAAATTTTTGGTAATTTTTAAAGCTCATTTTCAAAAAAAATCTTTAACTCAGATCTGTTATTCATTAGAGGGAGCCTAGAAGCTAGCGTGATTCTGTAGCCTGTATTCAATCAGGCTCGTTAGATATGGGTCTTACTCCAAGAAGTGGGGCAATATTTTTTACAATCTTTCCGGCGACGGGAGCTGCTACCATGCCACCAGTATTGAAGGCGGAGTTTGGACGATCGAACATGATGTAAGCCAAATATTGTGGTTTTGAGATTGGAAATATTGCTACGAAGGAAGTCATTGTTTGTCTCTCATTGTAACTGCCGGACTCAGCTCTTTCAGCGGTTCCAGTCTTTCCCCCGATTTCATATCCTTCAACATTTGCATTTCTTCCAGTTCCTTCAACTACAACATTTCGCAGCATAATACGCATAGTTTCCGATGTCGATTCCTTTAATATTTTTGCTCCACTTGGCCGTTTATCAAGCTTCAGAAATGATGGTGAGTAAGCTGTTCCGCCATTAACAATTGGTAAAACTGCCATTGCCAAATGTAGCGGGGTAATCGCAATACCATGGCCATAGGAAATTGTGTAGAGATTGATCTGGCGCCATGTCTTTGGGTAAATCGGTTTCCCCAATCCAGGAAATTCAGTTTCAACTTTTCGAAGCAGACCGATTTTTTCTAAGAAATCTTTTTGTGCCTTAATGCCTAATTTGTCTGCTATTTTTACTGTTCCAATATTTGATGAATGTGCAAAAATTTCTTTGATATTCATCTCATCTCGAAAGGGGTGGTCATCAGAAATTGTGAATCGGTCATACTTGATTGGATCTTTGACGTTGTAGGAATCATCAAGATTCAGTAAGTTATTTTCAAAGGCTGCTGCATTGGTAAAAATTTTAAAGACTGAGCCTAGTTCATAAATGCCATTAGTAACCCGGTTAAACCTTTCGTCGGGAGTTGCATTATGCTGAAGATTGGGATCAAATTCTGGAAGGGAGGAGAGGGCTAAAATTTCACCGCTATTTACATCCATGACAATGCCAGCTGCTGCCTTGGCGTGATATTCTTCGAGTCCATTTAGTAGCTCATCATGAAGAATATCCTGAACACGAATATCCATTGCCAAGGTAATATCCTCACCATTCACCAGCTTTTTGTCATATTGCATTTCAATTCCGGAAAGACCTTTGCGATCAAGGTCTACATATCCTACGAAGTGGCTGGTAATCGATTTTTGTGGGTAAACTCGAATACTGTCATCCATAAATAACAGACCGGCCATCTTAAGACTTTTGACGAGTTCGACCTGAGAAGGAGCGAGGTTTCGTTTAATCAAAATCCAATTCTTGAGCGTCTTTTTGCTGCCCTTGTTGTCGGTAATTTTTTTGAGGATTTCTTCCGCAGGTAAGTTTGAAAAAATTCTCCCCAAAGACTCAGCCATAGTAATTGGATCTTTGATCAGAATACTGCTAACATAGAGAGATTTTGTTTTGAGATCAGTTGCGACGATGACTCCATTGCGATCAAAAATAGTGGCGCGTTCACTGGTTTTATGAGGGTCGTATAGTTTTTTTATTTTTACCCGATCGCCCATCATTACGACGAACATCAAGCGAACAATTATTATAAAAAAAAGGGAGATGATGCAGAAATAAATGAAGGCCAGGCGTGATTTTTTTATCTCAATGTTGGCCATTAAAAAATATTCTAAAAAATATTTTTCACAGTGATGAATCTAGAAATTTTTTCTGCTAGACCTTTCGGTGTAAATGGCTTTGAGATGTAATCATCACACATCGATTCTCTGATGATAAATTCTTTGTCTTCTACGGTTGCGGATGCGGTAACGGCAATTAGGGGGATTGATTTAAAACGTTCGTCAGTTTTGAGCTGGCGGGTAATATCTATGCCGGAGATCCCAACCAATTGAATATCCATTAAGATTAAATCAGGGCTCTCTGTCATAACTGTCTCAATTGCTTTAAAACCATCTTCAAGTATGATCGCACTATGTCCAAGGATTGTGACTAGTTTTTGCAAAACTTTTTGATTTACCGGATTATCTTCAACAACTAAGATTTTTTTTGATTCGAAGTCTGTCATTATGTCCTCAATCTATTTTGTGGAAGAGTAACGCTAACGGTTGTGCCTTCGCCATAAACGCTATCGATTTCAAATTTTCCTTGATGTAATTCTATCATTTTTTTGGTTAAAAATAAACCGAGCCCACTACCTTGTTTTTCTCTTCTAGAATAGGCATCTCCCACTTGAGTGAATTCTTGCGCTAGTTTTGTTAGATCTTCTTTTCTGATTCCAATCCCGCTATCTTGCACTTCAATTGCTAAGTCATTTTCATCATTCATAAAAAGTTTCAAAGTCACCTTACCGCGGTCAGTAAATTTAACAGCGTTAGAAAGTAGATTGAGTAGTATTTGTTTGATCATCCGGCGATCTCCATAAAATTGGAGATTACCGTTAGTGATATTTGGGACAATCTCGTACAGAACTCGTGTTGCTCCGTAATCCATAGCAGCGTTGTCCGAAGAGGTAATTTTAACCGCCTCTTTAATTTCCAAGATAAGGTTGAATTCACTCTCGTTAAGTTGTACTTTTTGTAAATCCATCTTTGAAAAATCGAGAATGTCATTTACCAAATTCAATAAATGCATTCCAGAAGTATGGATATCGGTTGACATCTCTACATATTCTTCATTTATCTCGCCAAACATTTTTTTCTGCATCATGAAAGAAAAATTTAAGATACCATTCAATGGCGTTCTAAGCTCGTGACTCATGTTGGCAAAAAATCTTTCCTGAGATTTTTTTGCTTCGATCAAACTGGTTTTGTATTTTTTAATGACCTCAATTTGATGCGACAAATTGGCTATTTCTAAGATTCTGGTTGTTGGAATATTGATATCTTCTTCGCGATCATGTGCGATTAATCCAAAAGCATGGGATAGTTCAACTATTGGTAAGATGATAAATTTTCTTAACAAATAAAAAACGATTCCAAGCGAAACCAGTAAGGTTAGAACTTCAAAGAGGTGAGAATATAATTTAGAAAGTGGTGGATTCAATCTCCCAGCGCAACCAAATTCATCGTTTTAGTTTTATAAAAAACCTCAAAAGGAGTTCTAAAATTTAAACATTTTCTTGGCTGGTGATTCACGATATTTTCAACTTGGTTTGCAAGCTCTTGAGTTAAAAGTTTATGGTCAAA
>CAMDJN010000059.1 GCA_945900795.1 Rickettsia typhi
CTTGCTAAAAACTTGCTGATTTATGAAAGTCAGAAGTGCCATTAGGGCTAGTAAACAGTAGCTTTAGCTACTTTTAATAACAAGGAAAATAATCAAAAAAACTAAAGAAATTTATGAAGAAATTGTTTGGGGATTTGCAACAGCCCCAAGTAGGGTGGGTAGGGGCGGCAGTTCTTGCAGCTATGTCAGCTGCAGCTGCCTATTGCTATAATAAAAAAGGCAAAGGAGAAGAGGTAGATGCCTCAGAGGGCGCGAAGTCATCCGGCGCTTTAGTGCGTGGAAAAAAACCAAAGAACGAAAAAGAGGGTCGGTTAGAGCTTGATAAGTATCAGGAGCTAGGGACTGATCGGCCACCACTAACCGGTCTTGATCCTTCAGCTCCACTTGAGTTAATTGAGGAAGCTCCTGATGTCGCACCAGAGTCACCAACTGCAAGTAAGCTCACAACAACAAACTTAAGCCACGGGTTATGAAGGCGGATAATGGTGATTCGCCAACTAATTCAACTCATTCCAGCAACAATGACTTTGACAGCGGATTGTCAGAAACCATTGTAGGCGTGATAAGTCTTCACTTTGATGAAAGCTTCAAAAAAACAGTACCCCTCATGCTTCAAATGGCTGCTAAAGCAGATAAAAAAAAATCTACTGGAAGGGAGGATTTCTTAGATGAAGATGGTACGCAACTTGTAAAATCAGCCTCCGAATCCGACAGTTTCGAAAATTGGCCTCAATACAAAAAGCTTATCAAATACTTTTATATTTCTGTAAATAAAGACAGAAGTGATTGTGTCTCGTTCTTAAAGACACTTGGTTATGATTGCGACCTTCCACGAGGTGGCATGAAAAAGCTCAACGGAAGTATAGAATTTCTTGATAAGCTTTCTAGGCACTGTACAGGTAACATGTATAGGGTTACAGATCCAGCAGAGCCAAACTTTAATCCGACCTGGAAAGATTGTGAGAATCTTTATGCCCACCCCGATCGTGAAGAAACTAAAGGAGATGCTTTAGCAGTTCGAATATCTAAATACTTCAAGCATCGAGCCAATGATTATTTTGAACAATATCATGGTAAATCTTACCTTGAGGTTGAGGCGGAATTAAAAAAAGAAAAAGTGGAAATTGCAGAACGGGCGCCAATGGCCAAGCTAACCTCGCAACCAAATCTTCTTGTCCCAGCTGGTGCAGTAGAAAATGGACAGGTACCAAAAGCCAAATCAACAGAGTTACCATCGACAAAACCTTTAGGACCAAAGACTCCTGCAGCAAAAAGACATTGCGTAATTCATTAAAAAAATTTGCGATGGAAGGTGAGGAAAAGGGTCGCAAAGCGAGACAATTAGCTTTTCTAACCAATTTGAAGGGAACCTCTAAAAATTAGTTTTTTTTGAGAAATTTTTAGGCAACAAATTTTCGAGCAGGTAAGCGTACTTAGAGGTACGTGCTCGCGAGAAAATTTGGTAACGACAAAATTTACAAAAAAAACAATTTTTAGAGGTTCCCTGAATTTAAAGACACGCTCTAGGCTTAGTAAGAGATCGTGGATGGTTCTGACGGATCAGGGTTCAAAGTATCAGACCTACCGACCCATTGGAATCAACGGTAGTAAGTCTTTATACAAGATGGTAGAACTTGATTACCGAATCTTTTGACTTTGACGCAAACAAAAATGAACCAAAAAAAAACCTACAAAAGCATCGGCTTGATGAGCGGCACGTCAATGGATGGAATTGATCTGGCATTGATTGAAAGCGATGGAAAAGAAATCATTAAACATCTTGGTTTCGATTACCTCGCATACGAAAAAGATTTTAAAACTCGTCTCGGCTCTTTGATTCACAACGCTTCTAGGCCACATGAAATCAAGCTCATCGAGAATGAATTAACCCTTCTTCATTCCAAATTGGTTAATGAATTTTTATCCAAAAATAAAATTGATCCGAAAGAAATTGACCTCATCGCTTTTCACGGACACACGATTTTACACGCTCCGGAAGAAAAAATAACTTGGCAGATTGGCAACCCTCACCTACTCGCTCACACGACCGGAATTAATGTTGTAGCAGATTTTCGAACTAACGACGTAGTTCTCGGTGGGCAAGGCGCTCCCCTGGTTCCGATTTACCATTTCTACCTTTTGCACAGATCCACAGCTGTTCTAAATATTGGCGGCATTTCCAATATTACTTCTTTTCAAGAGGATGAGGAAAGTATCGAGGCTTTCGATGTTTGCTTCGGCAATGCGCCATTCGATGATTTAATGCAGAAAAAATTAGGTCTCGATTTCGACAGGGGTGGAGAAATATCAGCAAGCGGAAATATTGATTTCGTGATTGCTGATCGCATTTTACAAAATGAAATCTTCCACAAAAAACCTCCGAAATCTTTTGATCGTGACGACTTTTCATTTATCCTTTCCCCAATAAATAGCCTAAAAATCGAAGATGCTCTTGCCACTTTTGCTTACATGCATGCGAAGGCAGTCCAAATAAGTTTGGAATTTTTGAGTCGTAGGCCTAAGGAAATTTTGGTGTGTGGAGGTGGAAGAAAAAATGCTGCGATAATGGGAGAAATGAGAAGATGGCTTTCTGGAGTAGAAATAAAAGAAATTGAAGAGGCGGGATTAAATGGTGACACGATTGAAGCAGAGGCATTCGCTTTTTTGGGAATAAGGCATCTCTTGCGTCTTCCAATCAGCTTTCAAAATACTACGGGTGTAAAATCTAGCGCTGCTTGTGGCGGAGTTTTTTATTAGAGGTTCCCTACATTCAGAATAAATTCTTAAATACGGATTCGTTCAAACATGTTAAGTCGCTGACGGAAATTTCGGAAATAGAGATTTTGATATTTTTCTGTAGCACTTTTCCAATTCTAAAAATCACGATTTCGCTTTCTTTAGCTTTCCTCTCAAACCAATCAACAAGGCTAGGATCTAAAGCTACAACGTATCGTGACTGATCTTCACCAAAGAAAAGTTGGTCATCGTTTAGTTTGGTATCTGCTTGCAAGTCAGAAATATCAATGTCGCACCCAAGTTCCTTACTACACATTTCAAATAAAGTCACAAGCAACCCACCATCAGAAATATCGTGACAGGCATTGATTTTATTATCATGAATCAGTTCTCTAATAAATTCTGCGTTCTTCTTTTCTTCTCTTAAATCAACGATCGGCGGATTTGTTTTGCTTTTGTTTTTTTGCACTTCTTGTTCAAACAAAGAGCAAGAGAGATGTCCTTTCGCTGTTCCAACTACAAAAATCTCATCAGAAATTTTTTTGAATTTAGTATCACAACGCTTGTCGTAATCTTTTAGCAACCCAACTCCGCCAATTGCCGGGGTTGGCTGAATCGCTTTACCATCAGTTTCGTTGTAAAGAGAAACATTGCCGGACACAACGGGATAGTTTAAGGCCTTGCATGCCTCATTAATTCCACGAATCGCCCGGACTATTTGTCCCATAATTTCCGGTTTTTGAGGATTACCGAAATTGAGACAATTTGTAATCGCCAGAGGCGTTCCTCCGACTGCTGAGATATTGCGATAAGTCTCTGCAACAGCTTGTTTAGCACCTTCAAAAGCATCAGCTTCAACGTAGCGCGGTGTACAATCGGTGGTAATTGCTAAGGCTTTTTTAGTTCCATGCACACGAACTATTGCGGCATCTCCTTTGGTCTGGATCGTATCGTTCATAACCTGCGAATCGTACTGCTCGTAGATCCATTTTTTTGAGGCAAGATTTGATGATTTTAGGAGGGTTTTAAGATTTTCTAGAATCTGATTAGACATGCGTAAAGGAGGTGTTTATTAACGATCTAATTCTTTCGACAAAGCATTTAACAATTGCGATGAAAAATTATTGGCGCGCTCGGTGAAGTAATTAATTTTTGCGCTAAAAATATTGTAACAAAAAACGGCAGGAATTGCGGCAAAGAGGCCGAAAGCTGTTGCAAGCAAGGCCTCAGCAATGCCGGGAGCAACCACTGCAAGACTGGTATTTTTACTAACCGCGATGCCCTGAAAGCTGCTCATGATACCCCAAACCGTTCCGAATAGTCCTACGAAAGGAGTTGAGGATCCAACAATGGCAAGAAAATTTAAACCGGATTCAAGTTTTTGCATCGACCTATTACTTGCTACCTCCATCGCTCCTACAAGCCTTTCTTTTAAGGACGATTTTTTGTCAGGAGAATCCTGAGTGATTTGTTTAATATTATTCGATTTCCATTCCTTCATGCAAGCTAGGAATATGCGGGATAGCGGATGATTATCGCTGCTTTTAGCTTCTTTGTAAATCTCATCAAACATCATAGTGCTTTCAAAAACTTCTTCGAACTTGTCACTACGACTTTTAAGCACGCGAAATTTTATGATCTTGTCGAAAATAATAGCCCATGACCACAGGGAGGTGATTGCAAGAATTAGCATCACGAACTGAACAACGATGTCAGCTTGTAACACCAAACTCATTAAAGAAACTGATACAGATTTTTCCACAATTTATTAGAATTTATTATTCAACGATTATGCAATCCGCTCTACTCTTTCTAGTACGAGATACGTAACGGTTACAAAATTCTTCAGCCTCGATTTGGTTAAAAAAACTTCCTATTTGCAGTCGATAGAAAATCCCTCTTTTTCCTAAATCAACCTCTTTGATAAAAGATTTCAATCCGGAAAATAAATCTGAATAAAGTTTTGTATTTTTTTTCCAATATTCTTCAGCAGAATCACGTGATGTCATTGCTGCTATCTGAACAAGAACCGCAGCCCTCTCCTGCTTCTTTTTTTTCTGTTCTACATCTGCAACTACGGAGGATTTTTGTCCGCTGGTTTTTGTTAATAAATCTTGCGCCTGCTCAGTCTGCTTGTCACTGGAATAAACAATAATTTTTTTATTTTTACTATCCGCTGTAGGGCCTACTACCTGCCCTTCCACTTTCTTTTGTTCTATTTTTTGTTCAGGTTGCTGAATTGGATGCGCTTGATTTACCACCGCATTTTGCGTTGTCGGTTCTTTGATTAATCTGCGATCAGGCTCAACTATTTTTTGCGGTATTGCAGGCTTTGCATTATCGCGCAGCTTGGTTTCTTCCTGAGTTATTTTGGCTTTGTTATTTCCAAAAATATCTTCGTAGATAGAGTGATTGATCTTAATTTTCTCTTCTCCAGCAGGAATTTGTTCACTTTCAGCCACGATTTTAATGGGCTCTTCCGGAGATTTTACAGTTTCAATATTACCATCCTTGTCTTGATAGACAAAGTAGTAGGCACTGACAGTAATGTAGGCAAAACAAACGACGGAAAGCAAGGCGGCGATCACTAACCCCACCCTCTTTCCAATTCCAGGAAGACTTTCTTTATGCTCCTCTTTTTGGTAACCAAAATCTTCCATTATCTCATCTCCTCCAAAGCTTTGATGTTAAAAATTTCCAGTCCGCAAGAAATAATTTTTTTTGTTGCTGATACCAGGTAGATCCTTGCTAAACTTACGTCTACGTTGTCTTTCATGATAAATTTTAAATCAGGATTTTCAGTTCCCTTGTTCCATAAAGCATGAAATTCTGCAGCCAATTCTTGCAGGTAAAAAGCAAGTCGATGCGGTTCGTAGCTTGTTGCCGCCATTTCAATAACTCTTGGAAAATTGGCAATTTTTTTTATAAGATTTAATTCTGACTCGTCACGTAAATTTTCTAGAATTCTTGGATTGATTACTACCGGAAGTTCAATTCCTTCTGCGGTAGAATTTCTTAGAACCGAAGCGCATCTAGCGTGCGCATATTGCACGTAAAAAATAGGATTATCCTTCGATTGCTCAATCACTTTTGCTAAATCAAAATCAAAAGGTGCATCATTTTTACGAGTTAGCATGATGAAACGCAGAGCGTCAGCGCCAACCTCATCAATCACTTCACGTGCGGTAATAAAATTTCCAGAACGTTTTGACATCTTCAATGGCTCACCATTTTTGATGAATTTTACCATTTGGCAGAGGACGACTTTTAGCTCTGCTTGCTTTTCTGTTAAAGCCTCAACTGCAGCTGAGAGTCTCTTAACATAGCCCGCATGATCCGCGCCAAGCGGCATGATGAAAGTTCTTGCACCTCGTTCAAATTTACTGCGAATGTAGGCCAAATCAGCAGCAAAATAGGTGAGGCTTCCGTCTGATTTTTTTACTACCCGATCTTGATCATCACCAAATTTGGTTGAACGAAAAAGGGTTTGATCCTTTTCCTCATAACCTTCTGGAAGAGCTTTAGTCTTATCACCAACGCCTTTTTCGGTTTTTGGCAGCTCTAATTTTCCTTCGTAAATTAAATCTTTTTTACGCAGAATTTCTATTGCTTCATCGATCGCCTTGGTGTCATGTAAATTCTTTTTTTCGGAAAAATAACTATCATGCTTAATGCCAAGCGCCAGTAGATCTGATCTAATCATTTCCATCATTGCATCAATTACAAAATCACGAACCTGGCCACTTTCGTCAAGATGCTCCGTAAGCGGTACGAGGAATATCTCAACTGGAGTTTTATTTGTTAGGATAAATCGCAAATTATCACCAAACCTTTCCTTCAACCTCACCCCTACTTCAATCAAATACTCCCCAGGGTAATATCCGTCTGGAATTGCAACGTCGTCCCCGCATGCCTGTTTGTAGCGTAAATAGGCGGATCGAACCAAGGTAGAAATCTGGCTTCCCGCATCATTAATGTAATATTCCTTCAACACATCAAAGCCAACTTTTTGTAACAAGCTCGCCAAAACATCACCATAAATTGCACCTCTTGTGTGGCCGACATGCATTGGTCCGGTAGGATTTGGAGAAGCGTATTCCAAATTTATTTTTTGCCCTTTTCCGAGATTTGGAAATTGCAAAATTTTCTCCTCGAGCAGATTTTGTAAAACATAATAAAAAACTGTGGGACGTAAAAAAATATTAATGAAACCTGGGCCGGCAATTTCAAATTTTATTACGTCATCACACCGAATTTCGTCAATCAATTTTTGTGCTAATTTTCTTGGATTGTTAAGAGCTGGAATATCAGAAAATTTTCTTGCCAACACCATTGCAGCATTGCACGCTAAATCACCGTGAGCCGCTTCTTTTGCTGGCTCTAAGGTAAAATTTCTAATATCTGATTCAGAAATTTTAATAGAATTTTCATTAGCAATTTCTGTAATCGCTTTAGAAAAAATTTCTTTGAATTGAAGGAAAATGTTTATCATGTTTTTGGTTATTTCTATCAGACTAAAAACCAGATTAAAAACCTAAGTTCAATCGTAACAACTCAAAACACCGTCCGAGATTTTGAGAATCAAATTGCTGTAACCAGAGAACCCTTCACTTTCGGAAACGCCAACCGGATTCAAGCTGAAGAATTTTATTCCATAATTTTCAGCTATTTTTTTAGCAGAATTTTTTTCGTCGTAAACATCTCCCAGAATACAAGTCACCTTCCCGTTTTTTATCAAGCTATCCAATTCTCTTACACTACCCACGCTAAGATCCGCAACCGGGTTGTAAGAAATGATTTTTTCCGATTTCAGACCAAAATATTCTTCAAAATATTGGTAACAATCGCGGTACACAGCATAACCACCGATCTTTTTTGACGTATGTATTTTAGAAATTTTCTTTTCAATCTTACCCTTAGAGAGGTTTACTTCTCCAATAAACTCTCGCAGATTTTTTTGATATTTTGATTCATTCGAAGCATCAATTTCTACAATTTTTTGTGTGATAAATTTTGCAATCTCAATGGCATTTTGAGGATTTAACCAGATGTGGTAATCGACATTTTTTTTATTACCCCTTCTTTGCAAAAGCTTTATTGTACTAATTCCAGACAGATTGAAAGATTTTGATTTGAAGTTGGAATTCTTAACTAAATTAGCGAAGTTAGTTTCCAGGTTTTTATCCACATAAAAAACTAAATCCGACTCATAAATTTTTTTGATGTCACTTTTTTTTAACTGGTAATCGTGCTCTGATATGCTTGGATCAATGATCAAATGCGTGTTATTTCTATCTTTAGTAATTGCTAAAACTATCTGATAAACAGGATTGATCGAACCAGAAATTATCAATTTTTTTTCTGTAACCGACT
>CAMDJN010000060.1 GCA_945900795.1 Rickettsia typhi
CCGCAAATAGATGTTTCGGAAATCTATTAAACGTTGGGAAGGGATAAGATATCCCTTCCAGCGCAGGGTTACGTAAATCAAAATTCAGGTAACCTAACGTACTGGTGTAGGATTCTTCCTCCCCGATATTGTTGGTTTTGCCGTTTTTGGTGACGGCTCTTCGTTTTCTTCTCCACCAAATTTTTTAATTAACTTTTTTGTTGATTCGTAGACAAATTGACTATTTTTTGCCCCAAGCGCAAGTACACCTTCTTTGGCGGTGCTTGTTCCTATTTTAGTATCTACTGTTTTGTTGTCTCTTTGACTCATTACCACTGCATTAAAAGCAGCATGCTGTCCACACTCGTTGAATCCCGCTCTTTGTTGAGGACATTCTGTTTTGTGAACTGCGGCTTGAACAACGTCACCAAACTCACTTGTGATTCTGGCTCCCGCTCTTTTTGCTACATCTCCAATATTGACTGAGTTGCAATAACTAGGTGTGATACCCTTCATAGCATTTTTTACGAGCTCGATCGTCTTTGTTCCTTCTGCTGAGTCTGCGCAGTGAGCTACTAATTGACTTGGTTTACCACCTTTGCCTTTTTGTATTTCAAACTCAACTGCGACCCAATGATTGTCGCCGGTTAGCTCTCCATTCGGACCAGTTTTTGCAAAACATACGATAGTGGAAAGTCTATTTTGTTGCGGTTCTTGTCCAAGAAATTGAACAATGGTTTCTTTTAAACCAGATCCACCACTATCAGTCGCAACAGCAGTATATCTCTTTGCTAATTCATCATCCGTCTTGTCCTTATTTTCAGGAAGTGACTTAACGGCTTCCATTAACAAGAATGATTCATTCTGATGACTCAAACCTTGTCCTGGTTTGATTTTATTCATTTCATCCAATTCATCATTCGAATTAGTTTTTTTCTTGCCATCATTTCCGCCAGACAATATTGTGATAAAGGGAGTAGCAAGTGGTGCAAGCCAGCTTAATATTCCAGGCTTTGTTCCTGGTGTAGCATCGTTTCGTGCTTCTGTTTTTGGTGATAATGAGTCTAGAAGGATAACCATACTACTAAGTGCTTTTGAAGAAAAAACATCCAATTTTTGTGGAAATCCAGCTAGCTTATGTATCGCAACCTCTATCTCGCATTTATTTAAAATGGTAGTTTTGTTAAAATTTGCAAAAGTATCATATGGAAGAGATATTTTTTTTGTTGTGTTGGCTGCTGTAAAAATTGACAACACAATTTCGTTTTTTTTCGAATCGTACTTCATAATGAAGTTATCGTCATTAGTCGGTAGGGTGCCAACATCTTTTAGTAGAGTATTTAATAACCGTATTACGTTTTCTACAGTTGGTTTTTGGCTAATTTCCGTTGCAACTTTTATATTGAAAGTATCTGTGGGAAGATTACCAATTTTGGTGGGGCAATTAGTCTCTGTCGGAGCAGGGCTTCCAGTTGCCGGAGCAGTTGCCGGAGCAGCAGGGCTTCCAGTTGTCGGAGCAGGGCTTCCAGTTGTCGGAGCAGGGCTTCCAGTTGCCGGAGCAGTTGTCGGAGCAGCTGCTGGAGGAGCAGGGCTTCCAGTTGCCGGAGCAGGGCTTCCAGTTGCCGGAGCAGCTGCCGGAGCAGCAGGTACCGGTGTCGCTATAGCGCCTTGTACCGCACGATAAAGAGCTGAAACCGGGTGTCTAAGAAAAGGATTTATACTATTATCAGCAGATCCCAGATACGTATTAAATTTTGTCGTAATTCTGCTAATCACGGCTGAAGACTTGACGCTGTTAGGATTAGGATTTTGATCCCCTTGAAACTGTTGAACAAAACCTTCCGGAAGTTGGATTGTTTTTTCCCCACCCTCAATGAACCTTATAGTTAAAACAAGGTTTCCAGTAAGAGTAACAGTTTCCATGTTCACCGTTTTTCCTTCTGGAATAGCGTTGAAAAATGAGGATAATAATTTTTGTTTGTCAGGATCACTAGCAATACCCTTTACTACTGAAGGAGACATAGTTGGTGTTACCGTTGGTGGTACTAGTGTAGCATTAGTATTATTTGCTTGAAGCAAATTCCTACCAATACTACGTTTAGTCACAGGTTTTGCGGTAGCATTGTAAAGTACTGAAAACGCTGTAGCTAAAGCTACCGCGGTTGCAGCCATTTCTGGCGGAACTAATCTAGTATCGGGATCTTGAGATGTATTACTATTACCTGGGATATTTGAAATGGCGGCAGTTAAAGCGCCAGAGAGCGCCATTTCAAAGATCTTGTTACGTACAGCCGCGGTGATAACTCCTGATTGAAATTCTTCTGACAATATTGTACTAATTGCTGATCGAGCTTCTTCCACTATTGCACTTCCGCCAATTTTAAATGCCTTTGCAAACTCAGCTGTTACGCCTTTCAAACTTAGAGAATTTTCTGCTAACTTTTTCGCAACAGAATTTTGGTTTTTAACGAAGTCTAAAAACGACATTCCGCTTTCGCTAAAAGCCTTGGCTAAATTAGCTTGTTTAAGATCACCATCAGTACCTTTCCATACCTTAGACTCTTCCAATGCTTCCAATTTTTCAGAATTTTCTTTCACCAAAGCAGTAAAATCCCTCTCAACGTTTGCAGAAGGTAGGCGCAAGCGAGAGGTTATTGACTCGAGTTTTGGGTCAGAAAGGAGGTTATCTAGAAGTTGGTCAGTTACTTCGAAAAGCCCCATACCCACGCTTCCGAATCCTCTGAGTTGTACCACTCCTTCCTTAACTGTTATCTTACCGTTAATAAGAAGGTACTCTAGAAGTAGGTTTCTACTAGTATTTGCCTGAGTTGTTGATTTGCTCATGTTAGTTAAATATTTGAGTTGATTAGTTTTTAAAGAATGTTCTAATAAATCGGAAATCCCTTCACATCTAAGTGCCGCAGCTTTCTTCCTAGTAGCCTTAACTACTTTTTAATAACAAAAAAATAATCAAGAAACCAGATTAAATTCTTACGAAAGAATTGTTGGGTGATTTGCAACAGCCCCTAGAAGGCCAATTCTGTTATTCATTACCGTTTCCACACTTTTTTGGAAAGTCAACTTTCACTTCAAGCTCTGTTTCATTTTTTATGGAGAACGCCACAAGTTCCCGCATGGAGCACTAACAAAATATTCACCACTTTCGGATGAAAGTTGAATCTGTTTTTGCCGTTTGCTGACTTGCTCTGGCAAATCCTCGTGCCCTTGATTGACTTACTATTCGCATAGTTAATTTAGTTAAATTAGTTAATTATAGATTAAAATTGTAAGTCAGTCCTAGTTTAAAAACTTCTAATGCGACCTTATCTTTTTGTGAAAAATTATCTTTCTCAGTTTCTCCTACTGGGGTTCTGCAGCAATATTTTAAAGTTAGATTTTGTCTATCGTAACTGGCTCTTAAGGTTACGTTATCTGAAATGTCATACAGAATTCCTCCGCCATATATTTGATCATTTCTAGTGCCACCTGAGTAGTGATAAGTTAAATCCGATCCACCGTAAGACCTGAGGTCGTAGTTCAGTCTAGATATTCCATAACTACCATAGATACCAAAGCCTTGGTATTTTAATCCAGCATTTAATTTGGCACCATAGCGGTGGTTAAGTTCTAAAGTATGACTAGAATAATCTTCATTGTCAGTGGTGGATGCAGTCCTCTCCTTATTGCGGTAATAGAAGTCGCTACTTTTATTGTTAAGTTGATCGTAAAAAAGCTCTGGTCCTACAAAAAGCATGTCATTAATAAACTCGAAACCAGAGTTGAATCCATATCCAATATTTTCATTTTGAATCGTGTCGTCCAGCGCATATTCGGATCCACCTTTTTTTGGGCATGACTGCTGGCTCCTTGAATCGCACTTTAAATGATGTCTTGCTATTGAGC
This sequence comes from Rickettsia typhi, assembly GCA_945900795.1. GTDB lineage: Bacteria > Pseudomonadota > Alphaproteobacteria > Rickettsiales > UBA1997 > UBA2645. Next base: position 3,883 of record CAMDJN010000060.1, read on the forward strand.
CATTGCCATTAACTCCGAGGTAAAAGCGAGAACTATCACTGCCGCCTCTGGATCTTTGAAATGGGCTGTAAGTTGAAGTTCGTTGCGGTTGATATCCCCGATATTGCATTGGGGTAGAATGGCCACCTGGTTGTTGTGAGGGGTAACCAGGTTGGGCTGTGGGGTAGCCAGGTGTGGGAGAGTTCCTTGGTGATGCGGTGATTGGATAACGTCCACCCATTGAACCGTAAGGGTAGTTGGTTGGAATTTGTGCCGGCCTGATCCCCGATGATTGAGCGAAGGCAGACAGAGAAAGATTTGGCAATGAAAGCGCAATAATTGTTAAAATTGCTAGATAGTTAATTATCCTTCTTTTCATTTAGTTTGTTTAAAATTTTAGTGTGAAAAAATTATTCAGTAGCTGATGTTGTGCATACAGCTGTACAAATTGTGAAGGCATAGCCTGCCTACTTTTGCTAAAGTACGTTTTTACTGAGTCAAGCATGAAAAGCTGATCGTAGTTAATTTCTGGAATTTTATACTTGATGAAAGGCCTAGAGGTTGTATTCAAACCACGTTTTAAGGAACCCCTGAAAAACCATCTTTTTTTTGTAATTTTGTCGTCAGACCAATTTGCTCGCGAGCACGTACCTCTAAAGTACGCTTACCTGCTCGCAAACTGATCTTCCTAAAAATTCCTCGAAAAATCCAGGTTTTTCAGAGGTTCTTTAACTTTAAAAATGATTGATCCCAAGATTGCAGAAACGAAATTTATTCAGACTTGCGAAGACTCTCTGATAAAGCTCTCAGAGACGATTGAAGAGTTGGATAAAAACTCCAAACTTGATGTTGAATATTCTGATGGGATTTTAAATATCGTGATTGAAGAAACTTCGCAGACTTACGTGATCAATCGCCACAGTGCTTCACAAAAAATTTGGTACTCCTCTCCACTTTCTGGAGCTGATTATTTTTCTTTTGATGAGAAGTTCGAAACATGGGTTGATTCAAAGAATGAGGAATTGTCAAAAAAACTTTTTGCTGAGCTGGTACAATTAAAAATTTTTTAAAATTATGAAAAAAATTCTTCTCTTGCCAGGTGATGGAATTGGTCCAGAAGTAGTTATTCAGGCCAAAAAAATTCTTGATTTTTTTTCCAAAAATACTGATAAAAAATTTGAAACTGAAGAGGCGCTTCTTGGTGGATGTGCTTTTGACGCGGTCGGAACGCCATTTCCGCAAGAAACTTTAAAGTTAGCAAAAGAATCTGATGCGATTTTACTCGGTGCAGTTGGTGGGCCTAAATGGGAATCTTTAGAATACAAACATCGTCCTGAACGTGGATTACTCGGCATCAGAAAAGAGCTCGAACTTTTTGCGAACCTTCGCCCGGCTAAAGTTTTTGATGCATTAACAGATAGCTCTACTCTAAAGCGTGAAGTGGTTTCGAATCTCGACATCATGATTGTCCGCGAGTTGACAGGGGATCTTTATTTTGGTGAACCGCGTTACGTTAAAACATTAGAAGATGGCTCCAGGCAAGGCGTCAACACCATGACCTACAATTCAAAAGAAGTTGAAAGAATTGCCAAAGTTTCGTTTGACCTTGCAAAATTGCGTGGCAAAAAACTTTGTTCGATTGATAAGGCTAATGTGATTGAGACTACAGAAATGTGGCGGGAAGTGGTTACTGAAATGGGCCAAAAAAATTATCCTGACGTCGCACTTTCTCACATGTATGTTGATAATGCCGCGATGCAATTGGTTAGAAATCCAAAACAATTTGATGTGATGCTTACTGGCAACATGTTTGGTGATATTTTGTCCGATATTGCCTCCATGCTTACAGGCTCTCTTGGCATGCTTCCATCTGCATCACTCGGAGCAAAGAAATTCGATGAGAAGTCTTCCCCCCTGTTTAGGGGGGAGGCTGACGCGTTTGCTAGCGGAGCTAGCAAGTTGCGCGGCGAGGGGGGTTCATATAAACAATTCGCTCTTTATGAGCCAATCCATGGGTCCGCTCCAGATATAGCTGGAAAGAATCTTGCTAACCCGATTGCAACGATTTTAAGTTTAGCGATGATGTTTAGACATTCTTTTGGATACAGCGTCGAAGCTGATCTAATCGAAAAAGCGGTTGAAAATATTTTGAATGCAGGAGTTAGAACGGCTGATATTGCTAAAGCTGGAAAGACGCGTGTTTCTTGTGAAGAGATGGGAAGTAAAATACTTGATGAATTGAAGCTGTTGATGAAAAACTAAACCAAAATCTTTTCAACCCAGATCTGGGTTTAACAATTAATCCTAAATAAAATGAAAGTTTTTTACGATTCTGACGCCGACCTTTCCATTATTAAATCTAAGAAAATCGCCATCATTGGTTACGGCAGTCAGGCTCATGCCCACGCGCAGAACCTTCGCGACAGTGGAGTTACCGATGTTAAAATCGCTTTGCGTGCTGGCTCGCTTTCAATTCCAAAGGCGCAAAAGGCTGGGTTTGAAGTGCTCTCAAATGCTGATGCTGCTCGCTGGGCAGATTTAGTGATGGTTTTAGCTCCAGATGAATTTCAGGCGGAAATCTATTCTCAAGATCTTCACGACAATCTTAAACAAGGCGCGATTCTTGCCTTTGCTCATGGCTTAAACATTCATTTTAAACTTATTGATGCTCGTCCAGATCTTGACGTAATAATGATTGCACCAAAAGGACCGGGACACACGGTTAGAGGTGAATATGCCAAGAAGGGCGGGGTTCCATGCTTAGTTGCAATTGCTCAAGATAAGTCTGGAAACGCGCTAAAAATTGCACTTTCTTACGCTTCAGCAATTGGTGGTGGAAGATCAGGAATCATTGAAACCACTTTCAAAGAAGAATGCGAAACTGATTTATTCGGCGAGCAAGCAGTTCTTTGTGGAGGCGTTACAGCCTTGATTCAAGCCGGTTTCGAAACTTTAACTGAAGCTGGTTACGCACCGGAAATGGCTTACTTCGAATGTCTTCACGAAATGAAATTGATTGTTGATCTTCTTTACGAGGGTGGAATTGCCAACATGCGTTACTCTATTTCTAACACTGCGGAATACGGCGATTTAACGCGCGGGCCAAGAATCATTACTGCGGAAACCAAGAAAGAGATGAAGAAAATTTTGGCAGAAATTCAATCTGGTGAATTCGCTCGTGAGTTTATGAATGAAAACAAAACCGGAAAGAAAAATTTTGACGCGTTACGCGCGAAGGGTAAGGCGCATCCAATTGAAGCAACGGGCGAAAAGCTTCGTGCCATGATGCCATGGATTGGGAAAAATAAATTGGTGAATCAAAACCTGAACTAATATGCCTAACGCTAGCAGCGGAGAATCATTATTAAAAAAAACGCCGCTTCGACCAACTAAGCCAAGAGTTTTGCCACATAGAGATGATGGGTTGCCTGCAGTCGTAATTAAAGAAATAATAGAAAGAGGCGGGCCAGAAGACTTGAGAATGAGGAGACGTTATCTTGGTTCGTTAGCAGTTCCAGTTCCTACGGTTACAATGAATACAGCTGGGAATGCTAAGAAATTAGATATGGGAAATATCGGAAATGTGATGGAAGAAGGATTTTTGATACTACCGTCCAAACCTACTAAGGCACCCGGTAGTAGGGGAGCAAAAAAAGTGGCAATTCATCTTCCAGGTATTTGGGTGCCACAACAATGATAATTTCCAATTGAAGCTATAAATTTATGTCCAAGAATCCTGATGGAAAACAATCTTCAGTTGCAGAAACTCCTAGATATGAGGCTTCTGAGTCGAATCCTTTTCATTGGTCATTCATGCTTCCACCTGCTGTGGGTCTGGCTCCGGCTCCGGTGGGCCATCTCGTTGCTGATTCTGATGACGAGGATGTGGAGCTGTCTACTGCACCGGCGAAGGGTAGATTGGCACAAAAATCTCCTACTACTAGCCCTACTAACCCTACTAGTCCAGCGATAAAAAAAGGCAATCTTCTACCAGAGTCACCAACCAAATAACACGAATGCCAATCTCCATTATCATCCTGGCTGCTGGCAAGGGAACTCGCATGAAGTCGGACTTGCCGAAAGTAATGCACAAAGTTGCTGGGCGCGAGATGTTGAATTTGGTGATTGATGAGGCATTGGTGTTGAAGCCGCAGAATGTGACGATTGTGGTTTCGGAAGAGTTTGAAGGTCTGTGGTCTGACAACTCTCGCTGGTCGAGCAACTCGCGCT
>CAMDJN010000061.1 GCA_945900795.1 Rickettsia typhi
GTCTTCAGCTGGGAAGCACGGGTTTAAGGGGTCAAGAAAGGCTACCCCATATGCAGCGCAAGTTGCAACTCAACAAGTAATCTCCTTGGCAAAAGAGTGTGGGCTACAATCCGTTTCTGTTGAAATTAATGGCCCAGGTGTCGGTAGAGAGGCCTCATTGCGGGCAATACAAGCTTCGGGTATAATAGTTACGGTGGTAAAAGATATAACGTACCATCCACATAACGGATGTAGACCCTCCAAAAGAAGAAGAGTTTAAGCGATATAAATTTGCTCGCAAATCGTCCTACGGAATTCAATAAAAACAACTATGGCAGTATTAAAAGATAATTGGCATTTACTTACAAAACCCGAGCCTTTTGTGATGAAGGATGGCTACGATAATACGACAAAATCCATGATTGTCATGGAACCGCTCCAAAGGGGCTTTGGAACTACATTAGGTAATGCGTTAAGAAGAGTTTTGTTGTCTTCTATAGGGGGATTCGCAATTACCTCTATTAGAATAAATGGCGTTTCTCATGAATACGGTTCAATAGATGGAATCAAAGAGGACATACTCGATATCATCATGAATTTGAAGTCTATGGCAATCACTAAGTCGGATTCCTCAAGTTTTACATTAAAAATTTCCACTAACAAGCCCGGCTGTATCTTCGCTGGTTCAATTGAAACTCCTGCCGGAGTCGATGTTATCAACAAAGACCTCTTGATTTGCACTTTGAACAAAGGTGCAAAAATTGAAATGCATCTCGATGTGCGCTACGGCAAAGGGTACGCTTCAGCGGATAACAATAAAAATACTGATCATGCAGTTGGTGATATTGCTATCGATGCAATGTTTAATCCAGTGAAAAGGGTTGCCTATAAAATTGAAAATTCTCGTGTCGGACAGGTCACTGATTACGACAGATTGATAATGGAGATTGTTACAAACGGCGCAATTACGCCGCAAGATGCTCTCAGTGTTGCAGCAAAAATTTTACAGGAACAGTTACAATCATTTATTACCTTTGATAACAAGGCAGAAGTTGTGACGGAGGATTATATAGAAGATGATTTGAAGCTTGATTTTAACAAAAATCTTATCAAAACAATTGATGAGTTAGAGCTTTCTGTAAGGTCTTATAATTGTCTTAAAAATGAGAATATAATTTATGTTGGAGATCTGGTATCAAGAAGTGAAACTGAAATGTTGAAAACAGCAAATTTCGGAAGAAAGTCTCTAAATGAGCTTAAGGAAAATCTGAAAGCTATGGGTTTGAATTTTGGAATGAAATTACCGGATTGGCCGCCACAAAATTTAGAAGAGTTATTGAAGTTAAAGAATAAGGAATTTTAGCATATGAACCACCAAATTAAAGGTCGAAAACTCAGTAGGAATAGCGCTCATAGAAAAGCTTTATTCCGTAATTTGTCTTGCGCACTGTTGGAATATGAGTCAATAAAAACAACTTTACCTAAGGCGAAGGAGTTAAGACCGTTTTTAGAAAAAATTATTACAGCCGCAAAAAAAGATAGCCTTGCTAACCGTAGACTTGTCTTGTCGATCCTCGGAAACAAGACTACAATCGTAAACAAATTATTTAATGATATCGGTACCAGAGTAGCAAATAGAAATGGTGGCTACATCAGAATTTTGAAGTTTGGCTTTAGGTCAGGCGATAAAGCTCCAATGGCAATCATTGAGCTTGTTGACAAGAAAAGTAAAGATATTGATACGGCAATAAAAAAAGTCGAAAATTAATCGAATTGAAGAGAATTAAATCATGAAAAAGAATTTGTTATTAGACTTTGTCGGTGAATTATTGTCCCAAGCAAAAGAATCTCGTAGTTTTGTAATAGTGGATTTTAGAGTTGGGGATACTGTGAGTGTTAGGTATAAAATCACCGAAGGCGACAGCTCTAGAATTCAAGCTTTTGTTGGTACAGTCATCGCAAAGACAAAGAGTTTTTCCCATTACTCTGCTACCTTTACGGTAAGAAAAATAAGTGACAATATAGGCGTTGAGAGAAAGTTTTTACTCCATTCACCCGTCTTGGTTGGAATAGAAATTTTGAAGAGTGGCTCTGTGCGTAGTTCAAAAATTTATTACTTGCGTCGCCTCACCGGTAAGGCTGCAAGAATAAAAGAAAAATCATCTTCTTTTACAGCTTCTTAGAAGCGGCTGAATCAGCGACAGCGTTGTAAATTACTGATATTCGATCTTGCCTTTCGTAAACGATCCTACCTTTTTTGCCTACTCTCCCAAGCTCCCCACTTTCTGAATTAAACAGTTCAATGATAATCTTTCCGGCAATCGATCTCAAAAATGGTCAATGCGTACGTCTCTTAAAAGGGGATATGAACCAGGTCACGATCTTCAATAATAGTCCAAAGGATCAGGCTAAAGAATTTGAGGATTCTGGTTTTGAATTTCTTCATGTTGTCGATCTTGACGGAGCAGTTGAGGGGAGGTCAATTAATGAAAATTCCATAAAAGAAATTCTATCAGAAGTAAAAATTCCTATACAACTTGGCGGCGGAATTAGGTCAATTATAGAAATCGAGAGATGGCTAAAGTTGGGTATAAAACGCGTTATTCTCGGAACGATAGCAGAAAAAAACCCACAACTTGTTCGTGAGGCTTGTAGGAAATTTCCTGAAAAAATTATTATTGGGATTGATGCAAAAGATGGGCTGGTGGCAACGGAAGGCTGGGTAAATACTTCCAAAATTTCTGCTCTAGAACTGGCAAAAAAGTATGAAGATTGCGGTGCCGCGGCAATAATTTACACAGATATTTCTTGTGATGGGGCTATGCTCGGATTTGACTTTGAAGGAACAAAATCTTTAGCGACGCACCTAAAGATTCCCGTAATTGCTTCCGGAGGAATTTCTAACCTAGACGATATTTTAAAAATTAAATCTCTCGAACAATATGGGGTAGTTGGTGCGATCGTCGGACGTGCACTTTACGATAAAAAAGTTAGCGCTGCTGAAATATTTGCGATTGCCTAAGATTCTCTATTTAGTCCATCCTGAACTACCCCTCACCCCATATCCCCCTTGCTTCCACAAGACTTTCTTCTACTATTTTTTTACCAGAAATCGAGGTATCACCCTTCATTTTCCGGCAAATAAATTCAGTAAAATTTAGCAAAGAAAGTCATGAAGCCATCTCAAATCGATAATCGTCAGGAAGATATTTTTAGAGGAAGATTGAGTAGCGAACTCAACCCCAAACACGACAAATGACGCAGCGAAGCGAGTAATTTGCAACTCGCTCAACTAAAAAATAAAAAATCCGCGAGTAGATGATGATTTTAGCTCGGATGATTCCTTGGAGCGATTTAGAAGTTGAGTTTTCTGATCTTTACCAATCAGAGCGCAATGTTGGTGGTCAGTCTCCAAAGCCAATCCGCTTAATGATCGGAATCCTTTTGTTACAGCATTTACACAATCTTTCTGATGAACAGGTAGTCAGAACTTGGGTAGAAAACCCTTACTGGCAGCACTTCTGTGGTTATGATTTTCTTCAATGGAACTTCCCCATCAACCCATCTTCACTCACTCGCTTCAGGAACAGACTTGGTTCCAATCGAATGGAAAAAATCCTCTCCCTAAGCGTTTCGCTAGCCATCAAATCAGAAGCGGTAAAAGTGAAAGATTTACAGAAGGTTATCGTCGATACTACCGTGATGCCAAAAAACATCGAGTTCCCAACCGACTCAAAACTTTACAACAAGGCTCGGGAAAGATTGGTAAAACTTGCCGCTAAGAACGGGATTGAACTCAGGCAAAATTACAACCTCATCGCAAAAAACCTTCTTCGTAAAATCTCTGGCTATCTCCATGCCAAACAGATGACAAGAGCGAAGTGATTGCAACTCGTTCAATTAAAAATAAAAAATCTACGAGTAAGCGTGCAAGGAAGGCAATCAAGCATCTCAAGACCATCGTTGGCAGAGTGGTTCGTGATGTTGCGCGCAAAATAAATTCCAATCAGAAAGTCAGTTCTTCAGTAAATCTTTCAGAAATCTTTGCACCAATCTTGAATCAAACCAAGAGGCTCATGTGCTTAGTCCCCTTGAGTAACGGTCAGGATTCTGATAAAAAATCAGATAATAGGGGTAAGATAAAAATCCTCCAAATCTGTTAAATTTTTAGATCAAAATTCCACAAGATGGGAAAGAGTAGGGTAGGTAGTAAAAACTCCACCCTTTTTTTACCCATCATTGTCCCAAAAACCTTGGTTTCCATTTCTCACAAACGATCGTTTATAAGAAGGTAAAATCACAAAAACGATTTCTGCCAGTTTTATACTCCTCACAATTCTCAAAAACAGTTCTCATAATAATTCTTGGAATTATCAAACCTTGAGTGAGTTTTGATAAGAACAATACAGGTAAAAAAGTATTTGTAGTTTATAAACTACATTTAAGAATAAGAGAAACAAGAAAGGAGAAGTAAAATCACCCATGTCTATCCACAATATTCTCCTCTTCAAAACAGAATCCGGAAAAGAGCCTTTCAATGATTGGTTTTCCAAGTTAGAGAACAATACCAAAAAACGAATCATTGCAGGCTTGAACAAAGCTCAGGCTGGAAATATGGGAGATCACGAACATCTTGGCGAAGGAGTGTCGGAATTAAAATTCCACTTCGATGGTGGTTACAGAATCTATTTCGGAAATGATGGTAAGAGTTTGGTGATCTTACTTTGTGCAGGAAATAAAAAAACTCAAAAACGAGATATAGAAAAAGCAAAAAATTATTGGAGGGAGTACAATGACAACAAAGAAAAATAAACAACTCAGAAGTTTTGATGAACTTGCAATTGAGCATTTCACAAAAAATCCAGAGTTAGCTGATGACTTCCTAGAGATGTCACTTACCGAATATCAAAAAGATGGAGATGAAAAAGCTCTACTGATTGCCTTAAGACAAGTTACTATGGCACGTGGTGGATTTTCTGTGCTTGCAAAAGAAACAGGATTATCTCGTGAGAATCTGTACAAAGTTTTATCAGTAAATGGCAATCCAAGATTTAGTACGATAAATACTATTCTAAGCAATCTTGGCTATGTTCTTTCCTTCAAACATATTGGAAATAGTCATGTGTAGTATCTCAAGATTTATTCAACTTTAAGCAATATGCTAATCGGCTACGCCCGCGTCTCCAAAGAAGACCAAGACCTCTCCCTCCAAATCAACGCCCTAAAAAACATCAACTGCGAGAAAATATTCGAAGATAAAATATCCGGAACCAAAACAACCCGTCCCGGACTAGAAGAAGCCATATCTCACCTAAGAGAAGGAGACATCCTAACAGTCTGGAAGTTAGACAGATTAGGCAGATCAGTAAAAGACCTAGTAGACCTCATCAACAAGCTAGAGAAGAACAACATCCAATTCAAAAGCATAACAGACAACATCGACACCACCACACCCTCAGGAAGATTCTTCTTCCACATGATGGCATCCTTAGCCCAAATGGAAAGAGAGCTTATAGCCGAAAGAACCAAAGCCGATTAGACGCTGCAAGAAAAATGGGTAGGGTAGGTGGAAGAAAAAGAAAGATGACACCAAGCAAAATCACTGCTGCCAAAGAACTTCTAAAACAAGGAATGCTCCCAAAAGACATCGCCCAAAATCTAGAAATATCAGTACCAACACTTTATCGATGGTTACCTGCTACAACAACAAATGATGGGCCTCTCATAAAAACCGTGGAATAGGGTATTTAGATGGTCTTTGTAAACACCAATTTTTCTTCGGAAGAAATCTTTGGATTAAAGTTGTAACCGCCATCTTTAAACTCTCGCAAGGCACTTATGTCAGACAGTTTCTCTCTGATTACAAAGCTAGTCATCATGCCGCGAGCCTTTTTAGCATTGATTCCAACAGTTTTTAGTTGGCCTCTAACATTCTCTTTAAACTGAATGTCGATGATGGGAATAGAAATTTCCTCACGTTGAATTGCAGAAAAATATTCTTCGGAAGCAAGATTGACGATGTGCTTTGAGCGCAATGTTTTAGAAGTCCCATCAAGGTGTTTACTGATTTTATTCCCCCAAAAATAGTACAGATTTTTTGCCCCAATTTCTTTGTGAATTGTGGAGCTGGTGAAGCTAGTTCCCATTTCTAAGCGGTAAGGCTGAATCAAGTCTAGTGGCCGCAGAAGGCCGTAAAGCCCCGAAAGGATGCGTAAGTTATTTTGAGCAAAAAGCAATTCTGCGTCATTTAAATTTCTGGCGTTTATCGGCGTGTAAACATCGCCATCAAATGCTAACAGGGCCTGGCGGGAAGTCAGACAAGAATTTGATTGATTGAATTCCTTCGAGAAATTCTGGAAGTGTTGGTAATTCAGCTGTGCTAATTTTGGACTAATTCCCATTAATTTTTCTAACTCAGAAGCTTCTAGGCGTTTGAGTTTAAAGACGAGAAACTCAGTCTCTTCCTGAAAGAAGTGGATGGTAGATTTGTGTTTTACTATTGAAGATTCGAAGTCGAGTGATTTGGCTGGAGATAGAAGGATTAGCATGGCTCCTTTGGTATAATGGTTGCTACCAGAATTAACGAATTACATCAAATGACCAAGGAAATTCAATACCAGAAAGTAAACAAACAAGTTGTAAGCAAAGAGGAGTTGAAGTTGATAGTTTTGAACTTTTTATGTGGAGTCAAAAATATGATGCAGCTCAGAAATCTCGGTGGAGTTAAAAGATTAATAGCATTTTATTCGCAGTTTGTTAGTATTAGTCCTACCAACAAATTTAAGAATGAATCAAATGACATTTGCGCCGAAGTTCCAAATTACAGCAACTATCTCAAAAAGTCTAATGACCGTTGAGGCAAACAAGGAGGTGGTAAATAGCCTTCCGATTACGCCTAAGATTTTAGCATCACTTCGAGAAAGTGCAAAGCTGATTACTACGCACTATTCAACGATGATTGAAGGCAATAAGTTGAATGAAAAAGAAATTATTAAGGTCGTCAAAAACAAATCCGTTGGCAAAATCAAACCAAAGCAGCGCGATGAAAAAGAAGTTCTGGGATACTACGCAGCACTAGAGCATGTCCATCAAATTGCCGATAAAAACCCGCTTATAAACGAAAGAATTATCCAAACCATTCATGCAATCGTGATGAGTTCTGGCAATCCAAAAGCCAAACCAACCAAATATCGCGATGGTCAAAATGTTATTAGGGATAGTAGAAGTGGCACAATAGTTTACATGCCGCCAGAAGCAAAAGATGTGTCAGTTTTTATGTTGCAGATGACCACCTGGATCAACAAAGAATTGGCAAGAAAAGACTTACCCCTTCCAATTATCGCCGCAATTACTCACTACCAATTTGCTACCATTCACCCCTACTACGACGGCAACGGAAGAACCGCACGTCTTCTAACAACTCTCATTCTTCACCTCAGCGGCTACGGCTTAAAAGGCATTTATTGTTTGGAGGAATATTACGCCAAAGACCTAGGTTCTTACTACCAAGCCTTAAGCGTTGGTAATCATCACAATTACTACATGGGAAGAGCCGAAAGCGACATCACCAGCTTTATTGAATATTTTTGTGTTGGTATGGCAAAGTCTTTCGAAAGCGTTAGAAAAAACATTGTTTCAAGCCTACAAAATAAAGGTGATACAAGTGACAAATCAGATCTACTTTATCACCTAGACGAAAGGCAAAAACGCGCTTTGGATTTATTTCTAAAACAAAAAATCATCACCACTAAAGATGTGGCGTTGCTTTTCGGACTTGGCATCAGGGCTGCTAACAACATTTGCAACAAATGGCTTGAGGTAGGTTTTGTTGAAGCGAGCTCGGAAGCGAAGAAAAATCGGGGTTATTTTTTGGGGAAGAAGTGGCGGGGGTTAGTTAGTTAGTGATAATCCAAACCTGTCTAACTAAGTCAGCATGAAGTGACCCCCTAGCGTCGGACACAAAATCCACTCATTAGGAGTTCTCTTTTTAAAAAACATGTAACAAATTCAGAGGTAATTCTCTGGATAATTTCCAACAGTTTTTCCTGCTAAATTTACCCTTAAAAACCACCTCTAGAATT
>CAMDJN010000062.1 GCA_945900795.1 Rickettsia typhi
TCTAAAGCGACCTGTTTTTTGAAAGAAGGGCTGTAGTTATTTTTCTGACCTTTTGGCATTTTTTTACTCCTTAAAATATTGGGGAAATATTTAAAAAGAGAACTCTAAATTGGGAGAAATGGTGTCCAGTTTTTGGGGGTCATAATAAAGGGCCTTAGTTTTTAGTCTGTTTTACTCACAGATTCTTCAGCCCTTGCTGAAGCAGTTTCGCTTTTTCTTTACAAAGAAATCGTATGATCGACTTATTATTTTTTAATAATGCCAATTAATTGAGATCAACTTAAAATATTGCCGAACACGAACACTGTCTCTATCGGCACATGGTCTGATGGCTGGTTTTCAATTCTGAAATTGCGGTAAATTTTTGTGGATTTGATGTGATTTTTTAGATTTGGTGTTGCCCAAATGTGATCGAGTCTACGACCCTTGTTAGTGCCCAATGGATCAAGTGCACGATAACTCCACCAGCTGTAGAGCTTTTCCTTTTCATCCACGAAAAGACGATGGGTATCAATAAAATCTAGAGTTTTCTGTAAATAATTCATCTTCTCAACTTCGACTGGGGTGTGAGAAACTACCTTCAATAATTGCTTGTGAGACCATACGTCATGCTCTAGAGGAGCAATATTCATATCTCCAACAACAATCATCTTTTTATCTTTTTGCGGCACAAAAAAATTACACATCCAATCCATAAATTTTAGTTTGTGATTGAATTTGCTATTCAACTCTGGATCAGGAATATCGCCGCCCGCCGGTACATAAAAATTGTGCAAAATTATATCACCGATTTTGCTTTGAATAACAGCTGAAATGTGCCGCTTATGTCCGTAGTTTAAAACATCGATTTTTTCGATTTTTTTGAGTGGAAATTTTGAAAGAATAGCAACCCCATTGTAAGATTTCTCTCCAGAGAATTCGATAAATTCAAAACCCAAGGCACCAACTTCAAGCAACGGAAACAACTCATCTGCAACCTTTATTTCTTGTAAACAAACGATGTCTGGATTGGTTTCGCTAATCAGTTTCTTTAGCAGAGGAAGGCGTAAGCGAAGGGAGTTGATGTTCCAGGAAATAATCTTCATTTCATACCAATCACAACAAGATTGTCGATATGCACCAATTCTTGTTTGGCAGATTTGCCGAAGATTTTTTTTACTTCCGAAGATTTTTTTTCTAAAATTTTATTAGCATCTGAAGCGTTGTAATTACTGATTCCACTTGCTATATGACATCCTTCTTCATCTTTGATAAAAACCATCTCACCAACTTTAAAATCACCGCTGACCGCAATCACGCCAATTGGCAAGAGGCTAATTTTTTTTGTTAACAACGCCTCTTTAGCGCAACCATTCACCACAAGTTCACCATTGCTACTTAACACACCTGAGAGCCAGTTTTTACGCGACTTCTGGGATTTTTTTTGATTATGAAAAATTGTATAATTTTTCTTACCTTCGAAGAGTTTTTGTAAAGAATGATTGGCGATCCCATTAGTAATTACAGTTTCACATCCAGAATTTTCTAACATCTTCGCTGCAAGAATCTTTGTAATCATTCCTCCGGTTCCAACCAATGAGCCCGAACCTCCAGCCATATTTTCTATTTCCTTCGTAATCGCAAAAACTTCCGGAATTAGGCTAGCATTTTTTTTGGTCTTTGGATTTTGATCATAAAGCCCATCAATATCAGAAAATAAAATCATAACATCTGCTGAAATCATCTGCGCCACGCGAGCCGCAAGACGGTCATTGTCACCAATTTTTATTTCATCAACTACAACGGAATCATTCTCATTGATGATGGGAATGACATCATTCTTCAATAAAGTTTCGATGGTATTTTTACAATTGAGGTAGCGATCACGATCATTGCAATCAGATGCTGTAAGAAGAATTTGAGCAACATCAATATTTAACTTCTTGAAAAAATCTCGGTAAAAACTCATCAGCTGAATTTGGCCAATCGCCGCTGCAGCCTGCTTTTCCTCTAAACTTAATTTCTGTTTTTGATTTTTAATTACAGACCTTCCGAGAGCAATAGCGCCAGACGAAACAATAGTGATTCGAAAATCTTTTTGAATTAAATCAGCAACATCAGAGGCAAAATCTTTTAGCCATTTTTTGCGTAATTGTCCATCATCAACCAATAATGATGAGCCAATTTTTATCACCAATTTTTTTTTATTTTTAAGATCCAAAAACATCACAAACCCCTTTCTCTGCGCGCCTTCACAACTTCTTCACGATAAATCTGGTTATCAATCAGTGGAAGCGGAATTGAAGAAAATGATACAGCTCCCCGAACCACATAAACCCTTACCACGCGATTAGCCATATTGCGCACGCCATCTTCCGAGATAATATCGGGAAAATCTTCGCCAACTGCACGCATTTCGATCGTATTTGCAAAGACTCCGTTCTTGGTTAAAGCATTGCGAACAATATCTCCACGGGCAAGCGCAAGACTTTGATTGTAAACCTCCGGACCGGAACGATCAGCATTTCCAACCAGCAGAATATGAAAATCACCATTGAGAGTTTTGAGATATTTCATAATCGAGATTACTTCCCGATTGGCACTGTCATTGAATTTGAAGCTGTTTAAATCAAACACGACTTCAAAACGCCTAAATTCAGGTTCTTTAATTTTTACTCCGGCAACACGATCTTTAGTCAGGCTGTCCAAATAGCGCTCGAGCTCATCTACTAACCTACTGAACTTCGTACGACATCTTGCCAAATCATCGAGACGAAACTGCTCACTTGATTCGCGACTTATCCAGCAATCGTACAGATAGGTCAAGTGTGCGAGTTGAATTGGTAAGTATTGCACCATGTAAGAATCGCTTAATATTTCCTCCAATCTTTTTTGCATGGATACCATCTCCTCTAATTGCGCATTATCCACATCCCAATCTAGAGGGCTTTCTGGAGCGGGAATAGTGCCATCTGCAGCAAACATTCCCTTCTCAACAAAATGTCGTGACATACTCTTGTTTCCTTCCGCTGCAAGAATTTTAGAGAAGTGCAGATATTCTAATGCTAGGTAGGCAGTGTAAGTTCCTTCGGATTTGAGGTAGGGTTCTTTTTCGTAAAGACTTTCAATCTTGTACTGTGAGCAAGTAGCAAGCGGGAGAATTTGTAGGATTATGAAAAAAAACTTTAGTAATTTCATTAAAAAAAATCAGAAACCTTTTTAAAAAATCCATCCGACTTTGGATTGCTCGCCTTGCTTTGCATCAGCTTATCGAGCTTTTGCAATAGCTCACGCTCTTCACTGGAAATTTTAACGGGGGTTTCGATGTTGACTTTGACATACATGTCACCTCTTCTGCCACCTGAATTCATAACATTCATACCCTTAGATTTTAAACGGAATTTATCACCATTTTGAGCGCCTTCCGTGATTTGCAATTTAGTTTTAGTGCCATCAATCGTAGGAATCTCAACAGAGCCTCCAAGTGTTGCTGTAGTAAATTTGAGCGGCATTTCAAAATGAATATCATCTCCGCTTCTTGAAAAAAATTGATGCTTACGGATAGAAACAAAAACGTAAAGATCTCCGGCAGGACCGCCTCTTGAACCGGCCTCACCCTCACCTGTTAAACGAATACGATTTCCCTCTTCAACGCCAGCAGGAATTTTTACAGCGAGAGTTTTTTCTTTATTAACTCGCCCTTCCCCTCTGCAAATTTTGCAAGGGTTTTTGATTACCTGCCCCGTTCCAGCGCAGGCACCACAAGTGCGCTCAACAATAAAAAATCCTTGCTGAGCTCGAATTTTTCCGCTGCCTTTGCAATTGCCGCAATCTGATGCCTTCTCTCCCGATTGCGATCCTTGACCATTGCAAGAAGCGCAGGAGGATGGAATCGTAAATGAAATTTTTTCACTCACACCGCGAAAGGCGTCCTCAAGAGAAATTTCCAAATTGTAACGAACATCAGAACCTCTTTGCGCAGCACTTCTCTTTTTTGAAGACCTTCCACCACCGCCACCAAAATCACCAAAAATATCAGAAAAATTACTGAAAACATCATTAAAATCAAAACCTTCAAACCCTTGTCCGTGACCACCTCTTCCACCCCCACCTTGTTCAAAGGCCTGATGACCGAACTGATCATAGGCAGCTTTTTTCTGCTCATCTTTTAAAATTTCGTAAGCCTCGGTCGCCTCTTTAAACTTTGCTTCCGCCTCTTTATTTCCCGGGTTGCGATCAGGGTGAAACTGCATCGCTAACTTACGGTAAGATTTTTTTATTTCGTCTTGTGAAGAGTTTTTGGAAACACCCAAAATTTCGTAATAGTCTCTTTTGCTCATGGTTTGTTGGGAGAAGTTTTAAGAATGGCTCTAAGAACACGTCCTAATGGAGCCTCTAAGTAGGTAGTTCTAAAAAAATGTTTTTACAACCCACCATTTTTTATCCAGGTTTGAATCCAGGAAGAAAATTTTTTAAACGCTTCGGCGCGATGAGAAATTGCATCTTTCAAACTAGATTCAATTTCACCAAAAGTTTGACTCATGCCATTTTTTATAAAAATAGGATCATAGCCAAATCCCTTGTTTCCAAGTGGTTGGGAGGATATTGTACCATCCACCCTACCCTCAAATGAAATGGAAAAATTGGTCTTCGGATTAAAAAGCGCAAGGCTACAAATGAAGTGCGCCCTCGCTTTGTCCGTGGGTTTGTCCGTGGACTTGTGAAGAGTTTCAGATTTTAAATCAAATCCCTTCTCTTTGAGCTCAAAGAAAATTTTCTCAAAAGCTAAAGGAAAATTCTTCTCACCAGTTTTGTCATCAATTGCAAAACGTGCGGAATGAATCCCCGGAGCATTTCCAAGTTCTTCAATACACAAACCAGAATCATCAGCAAGAGAGGTTAATCCCGTTTTTAATGAATAAAATTTTGCCTTAAGCAATGAATTTTCAGCAAATGTAAGACCGGTTTCTTCCGGCTCTTCGAGGTTAAATTGGAAAGATGGAATTGCAGCAATGCTGATCTCTTTCAGGAGAGATTCTATCTCAATAAACTTTCCGCGATTGTTAGTTGCGATGAGAAGTTCAGACGGAATTTTAAATTGTTCAGGCTGCATTTCGGCTCAATTGGCATTGTCAAAATGCTATAAAACTTAAAGACAAAATCTTAAAGGCAAAGGTCATTCACCTTTCGAATATCTCATTCCATGCGCCGCCTCATAAATTGCCTCCACAAAATTCTGCACAATTGGTTTTAAAATATCGACATGGTGATACCTCAACGAAGAGCTAATCTTTGGAAAAAAGTTGGATTTGCAACGGCCCCAAGATATGGGAAAGCAAGACATGCTTCTACCATAAAACCGATTGCAAACTTTTAAGTGTAGCCTATCAACATTCAAAACCCTTGAAAATAAAGGCTCTAAACATCATAAAAAATCGAGGAGAGGTTCTCAATTAGCGATATCCACACCATTTTCCGCATGAAACAATTCATTTTTAAGAATAACCAATTTGTTGAAAAATCTTTGGCCAATATCTCAATTGATGAGAGGGGGTTTCTTTTTGGGGATGGTATTTTTGAAACTTGCAAAATTTTTAACGGAAGAATTTACGACTTTGAGTCCCATTTGGCTAGAATTCGCAGGGCTTTAAAGGCTTTTAGATTTACAGCAGAACTTTCTGATTTGGAAAAAAAATCCAGCGAACTCATCAAAAAAAACCAAATCCAAAACGGCATTTTGAGAATCTCGATTAGTCGGGGGATCGGTAGCGCCGGATATCTTCCAACCTACCAATCTAAACCTCTTATCATCATCAAAACTATTGATGAAGCCTCCTTCTCTGAAAATTTTCCAAGGAAAATTTCTTTGGGAATTTCGTCTTACAAAAAACCACCAAGCAACTCTTTTCCGTCAGAATTTAAAAGCTCGCAATCCTTCCCATACGTCCTTACAAAAATCGAATCTCAAGAAAAAGATCTCTTTGATTCAGTTATTCTTTCACAAGAAAATTTCATCTGCGAAACTTCGTCAGCAAATATTTTTTGGATAAAAAAAGGAAAAATCTTTACACCCTCTAAGGCCTGTGAGATGGTGCTTGGAACCATTAGAAAAAAGTTACTGAAAATTTCTTCTATCAAAATTCATGAGGTAGAAAAAACCGTTTCTGCGCTCAAAAATGCTGATGAAATTTTTCTAACTAATGCGTCGTTCTTGGTATTGTCGGTTGATGAATTTCTTGGCAGGAAGTTACAGAAAGATTCCGGGAAAATGTTTCTGGAATTACTGCAAAATGATGTGGAAGAGCGATGCAAAAGATAAAATTAAAATGGCAAAATCCACTAAATTTTGCTCAAAAAGTTTCAGATAACTATCGTGATGAAAGCTGGATTTTCCTTTATTCAGGCCTTAGTGATAAAATCAAGAATTCACATTCTTACATCGCTCTTTTTCCAGAAGAAAAACTCATAACTGACAATTTTTGTGAAGCAAAAAGAATCGTAGAATCTTCCAACAAAAAATGGTTTGGGTATTTATCTTATGAGGTTGCTCAAGATTTTGAAAAACTACCTAAATCCAAAAAATCCTTCATTGATTTACCAAAAATTTATTTGATCAGTTTTTCTTTAATCTTTGATTTTGATCACGATAAAAAAATTCTTACCGCATATTTTTTAGATAAAGACAAGATGGGCGAAGTCTTGAAATATAAGGCTATAAAGCAGAAAAAAAATCACATCAAGGTAAAAAAAATAGACTCGAATTTTTCTGATGAATCCTATCTCCAAACCATCACAGACATTCAAAAAAATATCTCTGATGGTGACTTTTATCAGACCAATTTAACGCGAAAATTTTTTGGGGAGTTTGATCAAAAGCTAGATGGGCAAAAAAATTTTCAACTCTTCACAAGACTCACAAAATTCAGCCCCGCAAATTATTCTTCATTCTTAAAACTAAACCAGAATTACATTATCTCCTCCAGTCCAGAATTGTTTTTGGAGGTAAAAAATAGAAAAGTTTTATCACGTCCGATCAAGGGCACTATGCCGCGTGATCGCAATATAAAACAAGATCAGAAAAATAGGTTAACTCTCAAAAGTAGCCAAAAAGAACGAGCGGAAAATTTGATGATTGTAGATTTGGTTAGAAATGATTTATCTAAAGTTTGTGAGGCTGGAAGCGTTGAGGTAAAAAAACTTTTTGCAATTAATTCTTACAGAAATGTGCACCACATGTCTTCTGAAATTCACGGAAAGCTTACCAAAAACTCTACCATGCTCGATGTTGTAAAATATTGTTTTCCACCAGGATCTATGACTGGCGCACCAAAGGTCAAAGCAATGGAAGTAGCTGCAAAAAAAGAAAAAATAAATCGCGGAATTTATAGCGGAGCAATTGGCTTTATTGATTGCAATGGGGAAATAAAACTTTCAGTAGTAATTCGCACTTTGATTACGCATGGGAAGAGATTCGAATTCCAAACTGGTGGAGCGATTACTTCGGATTCAAATCCAAGATCTGAACTAGAAGAGATTTTTAACAAGGCACGGGGCGTTACAAAAATACTTCAAACGGATTCTATACCTACTTCCCCCTGAAGAAGTCGGACTATGATAAAGAAGTTTTGAGCAAAAATTCGAAGTCAGAATTCGGCTTCTTCAGGTGGAATGGGTATAAGTTTTTATTTTTACGCGACACAAGTCGCGCCCCCTAAGAATTCTGGGCTTGCGGGGATCCACGACATACCGAATCTGATAAAAAAGATCGGTATATTGAATCATATTCGGTACAAATGAAAATTTTAAATACAATTCACGCTCAATCTATTGGCGGTGTCGATCAAGTATTCCGTAGCTACACAGAGGTTTTAGCTAAAAATGGTCATGAAGTTTTTTTACTGATTTCAGATTCCAAAGAATACACTTCGTCATCTAAGTACAAGAGTAAGGATGTTAAAAAAATATTCGGATTAAAAAATTTTA
>CAMDJN010000063.1 GCA_945900795.1 Rickettsia typhi
TTGCTAAAAACTTGCTGATTTATGAAAGTCAGAAGTGCCATTAGGGCTAGTAAACAGTAGCTTTAGCTACTTTTAATAACAAGGAAAATAATCAAAAAAACTAAAGAAATTTATGAAGAAATTGTTTGGGGATTTGCAACAGCCCCCTCCTACAGAAAGGTCGGAGAAATGGTTTTTGATTTAGGTAAAAAAGGTGGCATCTATCATAAAAATCTGGAGCTAGTGCAAGAAAAGTCTTTATTGAACGAGTTTGTAGATAACAGCGATCTCGGAAAGATTCTTGAGATTAAAAAGATAAAAAAACGCTATGAAGAATTAGCTCAAAAACCAGTCCATAAAAGCGTTGTTTACAGAATGCTTGCAAGACATGGCTGGCGTAAAATTGCTCCACGTCCATCTCACCCGAAGAATAGCAAAACTGCCGTCGATGCTTTTAAAAAAACTTCTCTCAAGTGGTGCAAGATGGCATAAAGCAGCTGAAGAGAAAAACCTGTCTTTACGGGTAATGTTTCAAGATGAAGCTAGGTTTGGTCGCATTAATGATCCTAAAAGATGCTGGTGTAGAGCTGGCTTTAGAGCAGAAGTTGGTCAACAAATGGTGCGAGAGTATGTTTATGCCTATGGCGCGTTTAGTCCAAAAGATGGAGTTGCAGATTTCTTAATATTGCCTTCCATGGATACACAAAATATGAACATCTTTCTTGCAGAATTATCTTCTCGTCACGTTAACGAATTCATTTTATTGGTATGTGACAAAGCCCCATGCCACAGCATTGGAACACTAACGATGCCAGAAAATATCAAGCTACTTTATCTTCCACCTTACTGTCCACAGTTAAATCCTTCGGAAAATATGTGGGAAGAAATAAGGGAAAAGTTCTTCACCAATTTGGTTTTTGATTCAATTGATGCTGTGATGGATAAGCTTGAAGAAGCTATGATTTTTTACGCTAAAAATGAGGAAATAGTTAAATCTGTAACTGGGTTTAACTGGATTGTTACTCATGTTTAGATTGCAACTTGGTATTAGTACTTTTTTCTTCCAGACCTTCTCTCGAAATTTTAACAGAATTTGTAGGTGTTTTTTAGTGGTTTTTGGTAGGAATTCTGAAATTAATCAGTAGTAAAATTAGCGTAAAATTGATGGCAAACATGAGCGATTTTGAGTTAAGCTTCAGCGATAAAAACATTACCAAAAACATTACCCCTTGGGGGGAGGAATGTCACTGATGAAGCGTATGTTGGATCGCGTGGGCGGGGGCCCGGGGGCCTTGCTTCAGTGCTTGAAGATTGCGGTCTACTAGCATCCGCTTCAAACCGCGGATACTCTCCAACGCAGCTCATCCAGCAGTTCAATGATCAGTATTTGGTGCGGAGCAGATCGTTACGAATACACCGAAATAACGCGAATGTCAGAATGAATGATGTCTTGCGGAGCGTCTTTTTTGGTGAATAAACTTTCTTCTCCCCCAATGGTTTAATGTTTGGGAGGGGATGGATTAGTTCCAGCACAAGAAAGGCTTTAGACGGGTTCTAAGGCTGCATCAAAAGAACCCTTACCGCATTATCCAGGTCACCCTCGTCCTGAATTACCTTTCTAAAAATTTGACCATTTTTTGTTATCAAATAATTCATCGGGATTCTTGACGGGGAGTCGAAGTTGCTCCTTAATACATCATACTCCATTCCAATAGGATAGCCAACATCTGAGGCGATTTTTCTTACATCCTCCTCCTTTTTTTTCGGATCTATGCTTACGCTAATGATCTCGAAACCTCTTGGTTTGTAGCGTTGATAAACTGCATTGAGAATGGGTATTTCAGATCGGCAATTGGGACACCAGCTTGCCCAGAAATTTACCAATACCACCTTTCCGTGCAGCATCTCTAAATCAATATTGCGGCCATCGATTGTTTTAATAGCCAATGTTGGAGACGTCGCGACGTCATAAGCCTTAGATGGCGCGACATTTATTGATAAGGCAAAAAAAAGCGCGATTAGGAATGTAGTTTTTACTGACAAGACAAGCATTCCTCATACTTATCAATATCGGTTTTGGATACTGATCCATCTTCATTTTTTTTATCGAATGGCTCCGGCTTTTCTAATTTGTTGGATACTTTATCAGCTCTTTGAACTGAGGTAGAGCGGCAATAATAAAGGCTCTTGAGGCCTTTTTGCCAAGCTCTGAAATGTATTTCGTGAAGATGTTTTTTAGAAACGTTTCCCGGAACAAAAATATTTAAACTCTGCGCCTGGCAAATATATTCCTGACGTTCAGCGGATAGATCGATAATCCATTTTTGATCAATTTCTTGAGCGGTTTTAAAGACGAGTTTTTCATGCTCATCGAGAAAATCTAAATGTTGTACTGAGCCTTCGCTGATGGTGATGGATGACCAGATATCGTCCGTATTTTTTCCTTTCGATTCGAGTAATTTTACCAGGTTTTTATTTCTTACATTAAAAGATCCGGTAAGTGTTTTTTGTGTGAAAGAATTTGCGGCGAATGGCTCAATTCCTGGTGAAGAATTATTCGCGATGATTGAAATTGAGGCTGTTGGAGCGATAGCAAGTTTGTTAGAGAATCTTTCTTCGATGCCGACTTCTGCTGCATCCGGACATGCGCCACGTTCTTTCGCGAGTTTTTTAGAAGATTGATCTACCTCTTGTTTGATATGTTGAAAAATCTTTTTGTTCCAAACCTTACTCATTGCTGATTCCATTGGAACATTTTTGCTTTGTAGGAATGAATGAAAACCCATGACGCCAAGCCCGACGCTACGCTCACGCATTGCAGAATATTTGGCTTTGGACATTGAATCTGGCGCTTTGTCGATAAAATCTTGCAAGACATTGTCGAGAAAGCGCATCACATCTTCGATTAAATTTTTGTTATCTTTCCATTCATCATAAAATTCTAGATTCAGCGATGACAGACAGCATACCGCAGTTCTGTCTTTTCCTAAATGATCAATTCCGGTTGGGAGAGTAATTTCACTGCAAAGGTTTGAGGTCTTTACCTGAAGACCTAATTTTTTGTGATGAAGCGGAATGGCCTTGTTAACGTGGTTGATGAACAGAAGGTAAGGCTCACCGGTTTCAACTCGTGCTACAAGCAGCTTGATCCACAAGCTGCGTGCTTTTACAACTTCCACGGCCTGTCCATTATGTGGACTTCTCAACTCAAAATCTCCATCACGTTCAACAGCTTTCATGAATTCGTCAGTGATAGCAATTCCATGATGAAGGTTTAGAGAGCGACGATTTGGGTCGCCGCCGGTTGGTCTTCTGATGTCGATAAATTCTTCAATTTCCGGATGATGTATTGGAAGATAAACCGCCGCACTTCCTCGTCTAAGGCTGCCTTGGGATATTGCTAAGGTTTGCGAATCCATTACTTTAATGAACGGCACTATTCCGGAAGTTTTTCCATTGCCCCTCACCGTTTCTCCGATTGATCGTAAATTTCCCCAATAACTTCCGATTCCACCTCCTTTCGATGCGAGCCAAACATTTTCATTCCACAGGCTAACAATTCCTTCCAGAGAGTCGGAAGATTCATTCAAGAAGCACGAAATTGGTAAGCCGCGATCTGTGCCGCCGTTGCTAAGGATTGGGGTTGCTGGCATGAACCAAAGATTTGAGATGTAATCGTAAAGTCGATTAGCGTGATTAGCGTCATCTGCATATTGAGAGGCAACGCGAGCGAAAAGATTTTGGTAGGATTCGTCTGGCATGAGATATCGATCCTTCAAGATCGCTTTGCCAAAATTGCTCAATCTATCATCGCGCTTTACATCAACGTTAATTGTAAATTTCTGAGCAAGAATGCCATTTAAACTCGGCTTAATTTTTTGCTGTTTGGACTGAGATTTGGCAGGAAGTTTTTTTGTCATGAAGAGAGGGAAAATGTAAATTTGAGAGATGGGTCTCGGAGCACCTAAGTACGCGCCTAAACACCACATTTAGTAGGATAATAACCAGAAAAACCACCACATATTGTTTTCAAATTTTTATTTTTGAAAAAAAATATGTCTAGCGGGATTTTTATTATTTTAGGGAACCTTTAAAAATTAGATTTTTTTTTAGAAATTATTTAGGCAACAAATTTTCGAGCAGGTAAGCGTACTTATAGGTACGTGCTCGCGAGAAAATTTGGTAACGACAAAATTTACAAAAAAAGCAATTTTCAGAGGTTTCCTTTAGGAGATAGGGGGTGGGAGGTGGCGGATTATGAGTGAGGGATTGAAAGTATGCTTCCGATCATTGTTCTACCTGATATTTCTAGCAATCTTACCTTAACTATTTCACCAACTTTAACACCATCCTGCGATAGTTTCACGTCCAGGAAATTTTCAGATTTTCCGATTCCATCTTTTTCAATAATTACGTTGGTTTCTTTGCCAATCTGAGTTTCAAGAAATTTCTGTAAATTTTTTTCTCCAGCTTCGCGCAAAATTTTTGAACGTTCTTTGATGATTTTTCCATCAACTTGTGGCATCTTGGCGGCCGGAGTTCCATCGCGTTTTGAATATGGAAAAATATGTGTAAAAACTATGTTGGCTTCTTCCAAAAGTTTTACGCTATTAGAAAACATTTCATCATTTTCAGTTGGAAATCCCGCTATTATGTCTGCACCAAATGTGATTTCTGGCCTTATGTTTCGTGCCTTCATACAAAATTCTAAAACTTGATTACGGCTATGTCTGCGCTTCATGCGTTTTAGAATTACGTCATCACCGGATTGAAGGCTGAGATGTAGATATGGCGTGAATCTTGGTTCGGTGGCCAGTAAATCAAAAATTCCGTCATCAAGTTCTGCTACGTCAACCGAGGAAAGACGAAGACGTGGAAGTTCTGGAACTAGCTTTAATAAACGTTTAATCATGGCGGTCAGAGTAATCGGAGCTGCTAAATCTTTTCCGTAATCTGAAATGTCTACCCCGGTCAAAACAACTTCCTTGTGACCGGCCGCAACCATTTTTTTAACCTGCTCAACAATTTCTCCAAAGGCTACAGAGCGACTATTTCCGCGGCCAAATGGAATGATGCAGAAAGTGCAGCGATGATTGCACCCGTTTTGAATTTCTAAAAAAGCACGAGTTTTATTTTCAAAATAAGAGACTAGTTGTGGAGCGGTGTTACGAACTGACATGATGTCGTTAACCACGATTTTAGCGGTTTCATCTGTAGTAAGAAAAGTAGTGGAAGCTTGTTTAGCGCGAAGAAAAATCTGATCCGCATGATTAGTGATAGAGTCTGGATTTGTACCGTCGTTGGTAGTTTTTGATTCAAGATTCTTAATTCCTAAATAGCTTTCTGCCTTAGATTTTTCAGCGTTCCCCAACACTAAATCAACCTCTGCCATTTTGGCATATTTTTGTGGATCAATCTGCGCAGCGCATCCGGTTACTACAATCTTTGCTTGAGGATTTTTTTTACGAGCTCTTCTAACGGCTTGACGCAGCTCTCGCTCTGCTTCGCTAGTAACGGCGCAGGAATTGAAAATGATGAGATTATTTTGATTGGTTTGTTTGAGAGTTTCTTTTATTGCCTCGCTCTCATAGGCATTGAGGCGACATCCGAAGGTAACGATTTGATTACCCATTTTCTTTGTCATCCTGAGTTTTTGCTTTAGACTTTCTTCTTACGTCATCTGCAAGGATTGCGTGATTAACAACCTTTTCTACGCCATAAGCTTTTGCGCTAATTGATAAAACTTTTTGCATTTCATCGTTGTTAAGAGCGACTCCAAGGACGTAGACCACTTTTCCAACTGTTGTAATTTGGTAATTCGTGAAGGAGATTTTTGGGGTGAGCAGCAAGCGTGTCTCGATATTTGCGGTGATTACGTAGTCTGATGTGGTGGTAGTAAAGCGAGAAAGATATGGTTTTTTGTTATCCTGGATTTGTATTTCATCTATTACCTCCTTGACGTAAGGCACCCCCCACGCTAGCTCGGAGGCTGACTTTGCTCTCCCTACGTCATCGACAATACCCGTCAGCAGCACTCTTCCCTCATTGACGGTAATGTCGATTGAGTTACCGGGTATTTTTAAACCTTTTTCGAAAAAGGTCGTACCAAGTTTTGCTGAGATTGTAGTATCCTTCTGCATGTCTGACAGACTTTTTTCACGCACTACAATTACACTTGTTGTTGCCGAAGCGATGACAACAGTTTCAACGCATGATGTAACGAATGTGAACAATAGGATTGAGGATACTAATTTTTTTATCATGTGTCTTATTTTTTCTTTTTCTTTTTCTTCGGCTTGTCATCATCCCCATCTCCATCTCCATCTCCATCATCCTCATCTCCGTCTCCATCTTCTTCCTCTTCCAACTCTTCCTCTTCATCAGAATCTTCATTCACATCAAAATCATCAAAGTCATCATCTTGCTGAACCATTCTTCCGTCGCTGCTCAGTTTGTCTTTTGCGATATTGACGATTTTGTCACGAGCTTCATTGAAAGTGACCCCGTAGATTACGCCATATTCGCTTGCTAGGCGGTATATTGCGGTTTCGTAAATTATTCTTTCGCTGTAAGATCTGTCGCAATCTTCGATATCGCGAGTTAGATCGCGCAAGACTTCTGCAAGCAGAGTAATGTCCCCGGAATTGATTTTTGTTTCATATTCCTGAGCTCGACGACTCCACATCCCCTTCAATTTTTTAACACCGCTTCTGAGTACGATAAAAACTTCATCCATTTGTGACTTTGAAATAAGGCGTCTCAGGCCGACTTTCTCAGCGCTATCGAATGGAATTTTTACTTCCAACCTCTCTTTTTCGAAAGACATCAAATAGCAATCCATCGTTCTGCCAAGCATTGTTGTTTTTTCTGTGCCGACGATTTTTCCAACACCATGAGATGGATATACTACGAATTCGTCGATTTTAAAATTTGGTTTTTTGGTACTATCTGGTTTCTTGGCAGACTTGGTAAAAATTGTTGATATGGCTTTGGTGGGCTTGACTGTGTTGACGTGTTTTTGCGTGGTTTCTTTAAAGGTGGGGATTGCGATACTGCTCTTATCTGTTTTTTTGTTAGTCTTTTTGGTTGGTATTATTTTTGCTTTTGCCACAGGTTTAACTTTTGCTCTAGGTTTAACTTTCGCCTTAGAAACCACTTGTTTTACAGGTTTTTTTACGGTTTTTAATTTAGTATTTTTTATTTTTTTTGGTTGTGGCTTGGGCTTGGTTACTTGTTTTGCTTTGCCAATAACTTTTTGCTTTTTTGGTTTTTGTTTTTGCGCTTTAGATGGTTTTGATATTTTGTTTTTTTTCGTCATATGGCTTAAAGAAATTTATGATTTTGGTATGCTTTATACCCAACCAACTTCAAGAAGTTGATCGGGTATATTTTTTATTTTGTACGCGACACGAGTCGCGCCCCACAAAGATTAAACAACTTGGGGGGAACCCCAATATACCGAATCTGATAAAAAAGATCGGTATGTTGAATCAGGTTCGGTATAGACCGTCGTTGTCGAAAAAGATTTGAGGTTCCCTTGAGACTGGGTGAATTCAATCTCCCAGCGCAACCAAATTCATCGTTTTAGTTTTATAAAAAACCTCAAAAGGAGTTCTAAAATTTAAACATTTTCTTGGCTGGTGATTCACGATATTTTCAACTTGGTTTGCAAGCTCTTGAGTTAAAAGTTTA
>CAMDJN010000064.1 GCA_945900795.1 Rickettsia typhi
AAATTCTAGAGGTGGTTTTTAAGGGTAAATTTAGCAGGAAAAACTGTTGGAAATTATCCAGAGAATTACCTCTGAATTTGTTACATGTTTTTTAAAAAAAGAACTCCTAATGAGTGGATTTTGTGTCCGACGCTAGGGGGTCACTTCACAGAGATATTTCGCCGATTTTAGTTTTTATGATGCCAGAAATGTGGCGCTTGTGTCCGTAGTTCAGAATGTCGATTTTCTCAACTTTTTGTAGAGGAAGCTTCGAGAGAATTGCGACACCATTGTAAGACTTTTCTCCGGAGAATTCTACGAATGGAAATCCTAGAGAATTGATCTCGAGCAAAGGAAATAGATCATCCGCGACCTTTATTTCCTGCAAGCAAATGATGTCAGGATTAGTTTCGTTGATCAATTTTTTTAGAAGAGGAAGGCGGAGGCGGAGGGAGTTGATGTTCCAGGAAATTATTTTCATTAGTTAGAAAGTATCACCAAATTGTCGATGTGCACTAGTTCTCCTACAGCGGGAAGGGAGATATTCTTCCTTCCCAACATTTCCCAAAATCAAAAACAATCTAGTGTTAAATAGTCCATCCTGAAAACATTTTCCAGACCGTCTGGAAAATGTTTTTTTCTAGAGCCGTTATTCAAACTAATAGCTCCAATTTGTAGAAGATTTTAGTTTGAATTAGGTGGCTTTAAACATTAAACCTAAAGTGAAATACATCGCCATCTTCAACGATGTAGTCCTTCCCATTGAGTCGTAACTTTCCTGAATTTTTACATCCCTCTTCTCCAGAAAAATTTACATAATCCGCGTAAGAAATTGTTTCGGCGCGAATGAATCCTTTTTCGAAATCAGTATGAATAACGCCGGCAGCTTTTGGTGCGGTGCCTCCTTTTTTTAACATCCAGGCGTGGCATTCTTTTGGGCCAACGGTAAAAAATGTGATTAAATCAAGTAGCTCATAAGAATTTCTAATGATCTGCGAGAGCCCGGTTTCTTTGAGTCCGACCGATTGTAAAAATTCCATTTTTTCTGCCTCAGTTTCAAAGCCCGCAACTTCTGCTTCGACCTGAGCACAAATTTTTAGCACACGGTAATTATTTTCTTTGCCGAATTTTTCAACAGCTTGGGAATGCTTGTTTCCAGATAGTTCATTCTCTTTTAGATTACAGACAAAAAGTTGTGGTTTCGCTGAAATTAGCTGAAGATTTTTTAGAATTTTTTCCTCTTCTTGTGACTTAATCTCAACATTACGTGCCGATTTTCCTTCTTTCAAAAACTCTAAAACTTTTTTTACCATCTCAATTTGAGCGGCGGAATCTTTATCGGTTTTTGCTTTTTTTTCTAAATTAGGAAGACGTTTTTCAAGACTTTCTAAATCAGCAATGATGAGCTCGAGCTGAATTAATTCAATATCACGAAGTGGGTCAACCAAGCCTTCGACATGAGTGATATTTTCATCTTCAAAGCAGCGAACAACATTGATGATTGCATCGACTTCGCGAATGTGAGAAAGGAATTGATTACCCAATCCTTCTCCTTTGCTGGCTCCGCGAACTAGTCCCGCAATATCAACAAGTTCAATTTGTGCTGGAATTATTAAAGCTGACCCTGCAACTTTCGTTAGATTCTCAAGGCGAAAATCTGGAACATTTACTTTTCCCACATTAGGTTCAATGGTGCAGAAAGGATAGTTTGCGGCTTGAGCTGCTGCTGTTTGAGTTAGAGCGTTGAATAGTGTAGATTTACCGACATTCGGCAAACCAACGATACCGCATTGGAGTGACATTTATTCTTTAGTTAGTGTTCTTGGTGAACCTCAAAAAAATCTAATTTTTAGAGGTTCCCCTTAATATTTTAAAAAATTCGATTCGACCATGTTAAAAAAACTCACAATTTTGTTCGCGATTTTTTTTCTGTGTGGATGTTTGTTTAGCTCCAAAATTACAATCAAGGGCAAAGGTAACATTAAGCTTGAGCAAGTAGATTTTTCAGATCTAAAAAATTGGGAGCTGGATGATCATCAGCAGGCTATGCAGGCCTTTTTGCATTCGTGTAAGAAATTTGCTAAGATGGCGCAAACCAGGCCTATTGGCGGCCAGATGGGAGATGTTACGGCAGAAGATTTTCGTGATGTTTGTGATATTGCGGAAGTCGTAAAAACCATGAATAGGAGGCAGGCGAAAAACTTTTTCGAAAATTGGTTTAAACCCTTTTTGGTTAAAGGGCGTTACGGAAATAGTACTGGAGTTTTTACTGGTTATTATGAAGCATCTCTTAGAGGTAGTAAGGTTAAGACAGATGTCTTTAAATATCCGATTTATGCCAAACCGGATGATTTAAATTCCGATCCATATCTCAGTAGAAAAGAAATTGAAGCCGGAGCCCTTGGTGGGAAGGGTTTAGAGTTGCTCTATGTCGATGATAAGGTCGACCTATTTTTTATGCATATTCAAGGATCTGGACGCGTCACGTTGCCAAATGGCAGTGAAGTGAGGGTTGCATACGCCGCAAGAAATAATCATCCGTACATTTCGATTGGTAATAGTATGGTTGAGGCTGGAGTTTTGGAAGCGAAAAATCTTAATGCTGCGACTGTTAGAGAGTGGCTAAAACAAAATTTTGATAGAGCTGATGAGTTCACAAATATCAACAATGCCTACATTTTTTTTAAAATTTCTGACAATGATACTGTCGTTGGTGGTCAAGGTGTACCACTTACTCCGGAAAGATCTCTCGCGATTGATACCGACATCATTCCTTACGGAATTCCTTTATTTGTTGATACTGAGCTTAAGCAAAAGAATGGTACGAAGCATGAATATCAAAGGCTGTTTATTGCTCAAGATACCGGTTCCGCAATTAAGGGGACTGTGCGTGGTGACATATTTTTTGGTCATGGCGATACATCTGAAGAGCTTGCTTCCTACATGGCTTCTCGTGGCCAATATTATGCCTTACTTCCGATCAATTTAGTCGATAAAATGACGGGGAAATTTTAATAATGGGACTGTCGCAAATCCTACCTTTTGCTTCAAAATTCGTCGTTATTTTCTTTTTTCGATCCTCATGTACCCGCTTGTACACTGCGTCACGAAAAAAGAAAATGCCTAGAATTTTTTTGCAAAAGCGGATTTGCGTAAGTCGTAAATAAAAAATTTATGAAAAATCTAAAACTGACATTTCTTGCGATTGTTACTTTCTTAATTCTGACAAAACCTGTTTTTGCTGTAGAGGAAAAATATAAGTTAGACCAATTTCATACCTCTGTTACTTGGTCTGCTGGTCATTTTGGTTTTTCTAAACCATCGGGAAAATTTTCTGATATTGATGGAGAAATTGTGCTTGATGAAAAAAATCCAAAAAAATCATTGGTTAATATCACCATTAAAACATCCAGTATAAATACGGGTTTAGAAAAGTTTGATCAACATCTAAAAAGTGCGGATTTTTTTAATGTAGAAAAATTTCCGACAGCAACTTTTATCAGTAAAAATGTTGTAGTGACGGGCAAAAATACAGCTAAGGTTGAGGGTGATTTTACTCTGCTTGGAGTTACAAAACCTATTACAATGGATGTTAAGTTAAACAAGTTAGGTATTCATCCGTTTCATCAAAAAAAGACTGTCGGGTTTAGTGCTAAAGCGAAAATTAAACGTTCTGAATTCGGTATGAATTACGCAGTTCCTGGCGTTTCTGATAATGTTGATCTTACGATTGAACTAGAGGCTAACTTATAAGTGAATTATGACAATACTTCCCCTTGTTATCGCGCCCGATCATTTACTAAAACAGATTTCCGATCCGGTAGAAAAGGTTGATGATGAATTGCGTTTGTTGATGAACAACATGTTACAAACCATGTATGATGAGCATGGTATAGGCTTAGCTGCAGTGCAAGTGGGGGTATTAAAAAGAGTGCTGGTGATTGATCTCGATTATAAAATAGAGCATGACCACAATCATGACCATGATGATCATGATTGTGGTGGCACGACTGTTACACATACCAGTCCACGCTTTTTTGTTAATCCTGAAATCGTTAATTTCTCATCCGAAACTTCTTTATATAACGAAGGTTGTCTATCTTTTCCAGGAGTGCGTTCAGACGTTATTCGTCCAAGAAAAATTAAAGTAAAATTCCTTGACTATAATGGTGTAGAAAAAACTGAAGAGATGTCGGGTCTTCTTGCAACTTGTATCCAGCATGAAATTGATCATTTGAATGGTGTAGTTTTTGTTGATCATATTTCCAAATTAAAGCGTGACATGATTTTAAAAAAGATGGTAAAAATGAAGAGAAATGAGGATAACGACTAATGGCATATTACAAATATAGCGCAATCAATAGTGAGGGCAGGATTGTAAAGGGAAGGCTATCTGCAGATAGCCCGGCTGAACTTTCGGCAATCCTATTGACCAATGGTTTAGAGCTGTTTGTTTGTAAAGAAAAAAAAAGAGGTGGCGCTCTTTTTAAGGGTATAGATCCAAAAGATCTGATCACAATGTTTGTGCATCTTGAGCAGTTGGAGCGTGCTGGCGTTTCGATTATGGATTCAATTAATGACCTAAAAAATACTTCAGATTCTACAGGCATAAGAGGTCTTATGCAAGAGGTGCATGATTCGATTAAGAACGGTAATTTATTTTCCGAGAGTCTTGCCAAAAGGCCCGATGTTTTTAGTCAGGTTTATATTGGACTGCTGCAAGCTGGTGAAAAAACAGGAAACCTTGCTGATTCTTTTTCAAGTATTGTTGAAGATTTGAAGTGGAATATGGATATGAAAAGAAAGACCAAAAAAGCTACCATTGGTCCACTATTTGGTGTTTTTATGATTCTTGCTGTACTTGGTGCGATGACTACTGTCGTGATTCCGAAGGTGACAGGTTTTTTGGTATCGCAAGATGTTGCTCTTCCTGGTAGTACGAGATCTCTAATCGGATTTTCTAACTTTGCCAAACAATATTGGATGTTTATCGTCTTTTCCATACCGCTTGTGATGCTGGCAACGAAGCTACTTGGTAGGAATAAGAGGATCGGAATTTTAATAGATGAGATTAAGCTCAAAACACCAATAATCGGTCCGATTCTTAGCAAGTTGGATTCTGCAAAATTCTGCCAATTTTTTAGTGTTACTTTTAAGAGTGGTCTTGGCGTCCTAGATTGTCTCGATGCCGCAGGGAAAGTAGTAAAGAACAAGGCAATAAAGCACAGCGTTGATTCTGCTAAACGGAAAGTTTCGGATGGTCAGGCTCTTGCTGCTGCAATTGCTGGAACTGGACATTTTCCAACACTTGTGTCACGTATGTTTCGAGTTGGAGAAGAAAGTGGTAACATGGAAAGCGCTTTGAACAATATAAAATTCTTTTACGATCGTGAAATTAACGACTCGATTGATCGTCTTGTTGGAATGATTCAACCATCAATTACGCTCCTCACCGGTGGATTGATGGTGTGGATTGTGCTTGCAGTGTTTGGGCCGGTATATGGTATGTTTTCAAAAATGTAAGTGATATTGCCCATCATGGTTTTCAGAGGTTTCTTTAGAGTCTGTTGGTATATACCGAATCTGATTCAACATACCGATCTTTTTTTATCAGATTCGGTATATTGGGGTTCCCCACAAATGTGGGGCGTCGCGAGTGCGACGTAAAAAATACAAAATATACCCAATCAACTTCTTGAAGTTGGTTGGGTATGTATCAAGCAAAGTTTAGTATCTCAGCGTGTTTGGTGTAGAGCATAGACAATATCTCATTCTTGGTATCGGAACTGACGTTGGGAAAACTTTTCTGGTTCAGAATCTTTGTAAAATTTTCCAGAATCGAATTCATGTCATTAAGCCAGTGGTAAGTGGCCATCTGGATGAAGATTTAAATAGTGACTCCGCAAAAATTCTTTCATCTCTTGGAATTTTAATTTCTAAAAAAAATCTCGATTCAATTTCTCCTTGGCGGTTTAAGTCTGCAATCTCACCCCATCTCGCATCAAAAGCTGAAGGTAAGAAAATTTCTTTTTCAGAAGTAAAAAAATTTTGTTCAAAAAAAATTTCCATAGCAGAAAAGCAAAATAAAATCCTATTGATTGAAGCTGCCGGTGGTGTAATGACGCCAATTACTGACAAAAAAACTTTTCTTGACCTGGCGGAGGAATTAAAAATTCCGGTTCTGTTGGTAAGCGCTGATTACCTTGGCTCCATAAGTCACACCCTTTGCGCGGTTGAAGCTTTAAAAAGCAGAAAAGTTTTGGTTGAAAAAATCATTGTAAACGATTCTGTGACTACTCATGAAATTTTAATAAAAACAATTTCAAAATTAAGCGATATCCCAATTGTTTCGATGAGAATGTTTAGGGGGCACCTCTAAAAATTACAAAACTTGCGCTAATTAATGATCTCTAAATCTTCAACTATTACCGAATCTATTCCTACAAAGATTCTGCTTATTTTAACCTCAATCCTATTTTTGTTTATTTTGGTAGGATTACC
This sequence comes from Rickettsia typhi, assembly GCA_945900795.1. Lineage (GTDB taxonomy): Bacteria > Pseudomonadota > Alphaproteobacteria > Rickettsiales > UBA1997 > UBA2645. Next base: position 6,481 of record CAMDJN010000064.1, read on the forward strand.
AATTGCAGCAGTATTTGTTGAAGCTTTCAGTAAAGGATTCTTAAAATTTTTTGAAGCAATTTCGGAAGAAAATGCTGTTGCGGCAATCAATCTTACTTTAATTGTTGCGGCAATAGCCGTACCGCTTAATACCATCTTTGGCGTTCTTGCGAGTTGGGCAATTGCGAAATTTAATTTTTTTGGGAAGAGTTTTTTAATCACCTTGATTGATCTTCCATTTTCGGTTTCTCCGGTGATTTCAGGTGTGATCTACGTGATCCTGTTTGGTGCTCACTCACTCTTTGGTCAATGGCTGATTGCGCATGATATTCAACTTGTCTTTGCGATTCCGGGAATCGTTATTGCAACGATTTTTGTGACTTTCCCTTTTGTTGCTCGTGAGCTAATTCCTCTGATGCAGGATCAGGGAAGCGATCAAGAGGAGGCTGCAATTTTACTTGGTGCATCAGGCTTACAAACCTTCTTCAAGGTCACATTGCCAAACATCAAATGGGGATTGCTCTACGGAATTTTGCTGTGTAATGCGCGGGCGATGGGAGAGTTTGGAGCGGTGTCGGTAGTATCTGGCCATATTAGGGGTCAGACTAACACAATTCCTCTTCATGTCGAAATTCTTTACAATGAATATAATTTTGCTGCTGCCTTTGCGGTAGCTTCTCTATTGACAATTTTAGCTTTGATTACTTTGGTGATTAAAAAAATCATTGAAGTTAAAACCAGTATCTAACCACGCCTCAAAGTTTGGTATATTCAATCGTGTTTGGTATAAGTTTTTATTTTGTACGCGACACGAGTCGCGCCCCCCAAAGATTAAACAACTTGCGGGGTCCCCATATACCAAACAGAGTTTGGTGTATTCAATCGTGTTTGGTATATGGGGCTGTTGCAAATCCCCAAACAATGTCGTCATATATTTCTTTAGTTTTTTTGATTATTTTCCTTGTTATTAAAAGTAGCTAAAGCTACTGTTTACTAGCCCTAATGGCACTTCTGACTTTCATAAATCAGCAAGTTTTTAGCAAGAATTTTAGTAAAAGAATTAGCAAAAACTCATGCCCTTC
>CAMDJN010000065.1 GCA_945900795.1 Rickettsia typhi
TAGAATTTGCTTTATTTTGACAGCTTTTGGCACTCCTGCCGAGACTGCAAAAAGACATTGTTGGAATAATTTTTCTGAATCAAGAAGTTAAATTAGAATTACTTTATTTTGCTCCTAAACTCTAGCGGGTTAAGGGGCGGCAATGAGCCATTAGGTGCATGCGTTCATTTTCTGCCTCATCTAATAAAGTTTTTATCCATCCATTATCATCAGTCATGCGGCGAAGAGATTTTAGGTGCTGCAACAATCCTCCAACCATTCCAGGAACGGCCGCAACGGTTTCTAAAACAACAGCTCTATGTCCATATCTTTTAGCAAAAAAAGTATCCGCAAAAAAGCGTAACATTTTTACAAAACGAAATGCGCAATGATCTTGAAAACCATTTGGTTTTTGATGATTAGAAATATTTAAATCCGAATTTATTTTGTGATTGATTGTCATAATTTATTTAATTTCTAACAACATTTTTAGATTTTAAAGCCCCCAATCCTCCATCAACTCCTAAAACTTGGCCTGTAATCCAGCTATTTTTGGGATTTAAAAAAAACTCAATCGCTGAGGCAATTTCTTCAGCTCTACCAACCCTGCCAAGAGGATACATTGCCTTTGAAATCTCTAGAGCCTTCTCGTTTGCAAAAATTTGCTTGGTTAAATTTGTTTCGGTTAGACCCGGAGAAACTACGTTGAAGCGTAAATTTTGGCCAGCATAAGTTGCCGCAGCTGATCTAGCCAATCCTACAATTCCTGTTTTTGCCGCAGCTATTGCTTCATGGTTAGGAATTCCAATCATTGCCGCAACTGAAGAAATCAAAACAACAGATCCGCCATTTTTCATATATTTTGCTGCGGCTCGACATACTGAAAATGACGTGGTTAAAGAAGATTCTATAACCGACGAATAATCCTCCTGAGAGGTTAGGTGAGCTCCTTTTAAAAGAAGAGATCCGCTTAAATTTACCACCCCATCTATTTCCCCAACTTTTTTAAAAACCTCTTCGGTCGCAGTAAAATCAGATGCATTTAAAATAAAATCGGGAGAGATCTTTGAGTTATCGCGAGCAGTTTTAATGACTTCGCAGCCAGAATTTTCTAGTATTTCAGTTAGCTTTTGACCTATTGAGCTGCTAGCTGCAACTATTAAATAGCGTGCCATATTTATTCGATTTGATTATTAATTGATGTCTTCCTTAAGGCTTTCTCAAGGCTTTTTTGAAGCTTTCTAAACATCTCACTCTAGCGATTTTGTGATCGATCATTGGTTGGCAATAGTTTTTTGTACCAAACTCTGGAACCCATTTTTTGATGTATTTATTTTCGGGATCAAATTTTTCAGCCTGGCTTTCAGGGTTGAAAATACGAAAATAGGGAGCGCCATCGCAGCCGCTTCCAACAACCCATTGCCAGCCTCCAACATTGCTTGCGAGATCGTAGTCTAAAAGCTTTTCTGCAAAATATTTTTCGCCCCATCGCCAATCGATCAAAAGATGTTTGCTTAAAAAACTGGCAACAATCATGCGAACACGATTGTGCATGAAGCCAGTTTCATTAAGCTCTCTCATGCCCGCATCAACGATCGGGTAGCCGGTTTTTCCTTCGCACCATTTTTGAAAATCTTGCGGATCGTTACTCCACGCAATTTGGTCGTATTTCGACTTAAATGAAGATGTGGTGGAGTGAGGAAAGTGGTAAATAATCATCTGGTAGAAGTCGCGCCAAATCAGCTCATCAAGCCACTTCTCACTTTGAATGATGGCAATACGACAAAGTTGACGGATGCTCGCCGTGCCAAATCTAAGATGAAGGCTCAAGCGACTCGTGCCTCTGATGGCAGGAAAATCGCGGTTTGAGGCATATTGTTCAATTACCGCTAAGTCGATTTTTCTGTCAGGAAAGAAGTCAAAATCAAAATCTTCGAAGCCCATTTCTTCAAGGCTTGGCATGGAAAAAGGCGGACAAGGCAAAAAATTTTTCTGATATTTTTCGCTAGGGTAAGACTTAAGAAAGAAGTCATTTATAGTCTTTTTCCACTTGTTGGCGTAAGGCGTAAAAACCGCGTAAGGTTTTTTGTCATCTTTTAAAATCTCATCTTTCTCAAAAATTACATGATCTTTAGCGCCTTTAAAATCAGCGCTTCGTGCCTTTAGCAACTCGTAAATTTCCTTGTCACGATTTTGAGCGTAAGGCTCGTAATCGCGATTCACAAAAACCGCTTTTACGTCGTAATCATTTAGCAGTTTTTCAAAAACTTCCTGCGGTTTGCCGTAAAGAATTTTTAAAGAAGATCTCAGTTTTTCGAGTTCGGCCTTTAAGTGACCGACTTCCTGATGAATGAATAAAACTCGCGCATCCTTTTTATTTGTGAGGTGATCAAGAATTTCGCGATCAAAAATAAAAATCGGCAGAACCAAAGATCCTGATTTTAGCGCCATCCACAAAGCGGGGTTGTCCCAAAGTCTAAGGTCGCGACGAAACCAAAAAATTGAAATTGGTTGTTTTGAGGACAAGCTAGAGCTTCTTAAATGAGATGGTTAAAGTGCCGACGCGGAAACCAAATTTCGTCATTTTAGAAACATTGATCGCCGTTTTTTCGTCAACGAGATAGATCCAGTCGATTAAGCGAATGTCGTATTTTTTACCATCGACATCGACCTTCAAAACGTAATCCATTTTCATTGCATTGCCATATTGCTCTCCTTTAGCAATCCCAACAGTGTCATGGGCTTTGGCGGTAAAATTATTGTCGTCAGACAATTTAATTTCCCAAACACGACGGTCAGTTTTTCCGTCAGAGAAAATAAAATCTTCTTCAAGCTTGCCTTCATTTCCTTTCCAGCTTCCAACCATTTTTACGGTAAAAGTTTTTATTACTTCGCCACTACGATTTTGTAAAATTCCCTGTGCCTCAAGTGGGCCATTTAGGTAATTTCTAATATCTAATTTTGGTAAATTTTTTGTATAAATTTTTGGATTGATCGAAGAAGAGCATCCGAGTAAAAGTCCTACAGTCATAATGATTGAGATGGTTTTAAGTTTCATAAATTGGAAGTTTCTTAGTGACGTAAATAAGACTAAAAATTGTCAAAACTTTCAGAATACAGGGAAGTAAAGCGTAAAAAAGAGAGATGGTATTTCCGAACTCTAATACGGAGATAGATCCAGGCTTATATCCCGCAAGTCCAAGAAAAATCAAACTGCTCGAGGCAGCAATCATCAAACTTAATTTTGTAACCAAGTTCCAGCAGGAAAAATAGGATGAAACCAAATCTTTTTTATCAGAAACAATTTTTGCCAAAAGCGTTGGAGGCATGATTAAATCGGCTCCTAGAAAAGCTCCAGAAAGAAGGCAGACTAAGAAAAAATAATTAGCGGTTTCTGCGGTTAAAAAATAGGCAAAAGAGAAGGTCAGAACTGATCCTGAAATAGAGAAAATCCATGAACGAATCATTCCAAACCTGTTTGCGAGGTATCTCCAAAGCGGAATGAAGCAGCAAGCTGAAATAAAATAAATCGACAAAAACCATCCAAGATTTTTTTCCGCCTGCAAAACATCACGAACATAGAAGTTCAGGTTTGACGCTGGAAGGCTTACGGCTAGACCATTCAAGAAAAAAATTCCCAAGAAAACCAAAAAGTTTTTATCGCGAACAATTTCTAAAAATCTTACTTTGGCGACATGAATAATTTTATTTTCTTCGATTCTAACTTTGCGGAAAAATCCAAAAACCGCCAACAGTACCAGACCCACAAAAACAAGGCTCAAATCCCTATACACATCATCGTAACTTATGTGAAGAGCGTAAATAAATATCGCCGGAAGTAAAAAGGCTAAAATCATTCCAAGCATTCCAAATAACTCTTTGGAAGAGTTCAGAATGATTCTATGTTGATCATTGCGAGCCATAATTGCTGCAAGTGATTCGAAGTTAATGACGGTGAAATTGAAGAAGGTGTAAGTCGCAAGCAAAGTACAGACAAACCACAAAATTGAGAGATTTTTGCTTAAAAACTCCGGAGGATTGAAAGCCAAGAAAAAGGCAAGGCAGAGTAAGAGTGAGGAGGAGTAGATGATTCTTTTATGGCAAAATTTTTTCTGCGAAAGTGAGTCAGAAAAATATCCGATAAACGGATCTTGCAACGCGTCAATAATACGAATAAAGATAAGTAAAACGCCAATTGTGGCCAGGTCTATGTCAAACTTCCGAGCATAAAAATCGCTAATATTGAGATAGATTGGAATTCCTACAAAAGCTAAGGGTAGGGCTAGAAATGAAAAATAGAAAATTTGTGATTTTGACAAACAGGTATTGTTCTCTGTGCGATTAATATCATGTCCCATAAGTCACACCTCGCCCCTTCCCAAAAGACCTAATTTTCTTCATCTCAACCAACTCCCTCAATTTCACTTTCAAAGTATTGCGATTAGCACCCGAAAGACGCTGTATTTCAGACACTGAAAGGTGATTGTGATTTTTGAGAATTTTCAGGATTTTTAGATGAAGTTGATGGAAATTTTCCTGTAAGATTTTTTCGGCTTTGACCTTTTTCTCTAGGTTGTCTTTTTGTTTTTTGAGCGATTTTAGGAAAAATAAAATCCAGTTTTCGAATTTGATTTTTTTGGCTTCGAGTGTGGATTGGCAGTCTCTGAGGTTTTTATAGTAGAGGTCTTTATTGTCTTCGATGATACTCTCAAGAGAGCTGTATTGAATGTAGTTGTAGCCGAGTTTTAAAAGCAGCAAATTTGTGATAATTCTCGAAAGCCTTCCATTGCCGTCTTGGAAGGGATGAATCGCTAAAAAAATTACGATAAAAATTCCGGTGATGATTAGGGGATGAGTTTCTTTTAGTTCGAAAGCCTTGCTAGTCCATTCAAGTAAATCCGCCATTTTCATTGGCGTTTCGAATGGCGTAGCGGTTTTGAAAACGATGCCGATTTCTTTTCCTTTAGCATCAAAAGCTACAACGTGATTATCGAGCTTTTTGTATTTGCCTCTATGACGAACATACTTAGAGCTATGTTTGAGAAGGATCAAATGAAGTTGCTTGAGGTGATTTCCTGTTAGCTTCAAATCTTCAAAACTTTCAAGGATCAAATCCATTGCGTCGGAATAGCCAACCACTTCTTCCTCATCACGACTTTTGAAGGATTTCTTGTTTAGCTTGGAGAGAAGAGTTTCAACTTGTGCGTCTGTCAACTTAACACCTTCAATGCGGGTGCTGGAGGCAGCTGACTCAATCGTTGCTGATTTTTTGAGCATCCTAAGACGATCAGAAGAAAGTGTGTTTATCGCCTGCCACTTGCCTTTAAACTCATCGAGCTCGCTGATGAGATTGAGGATTTCGTTGGTGATTGTGACTTTGTATTTGGTCATTTGGAATTGGTTGATTGTTTGCAGGAAAGTGACATCAAGCTAAAATTCAAACAACAAAATATCCACAATAATATCCAATTGTATCCGTTTTAAAAATCGTTAAAAGTTTGCAAAAAGTATCGCATGCATGCCATACGACAAAGTGCTAAATTTTTGGTTAAGCTTAAAAGTGGCTTGGAGCCTTACGCATCAACGTTCCACAAAACAGAGAAAAGTTAGAAGCGGGTATCGTATGCTCCGCCAATTAGTATGACCTTGTAAATTTACCATCAAGTTGAATGGCTGCTTCAAGTCAAATAGCAGCTTCCCGCCATTCATCCTTAAGTTCGAAAACATAAAAGCGATTAACTGCCTTTTTTCTTCGATTTTCGAACTATCAAAAATCTCATAAGCTTTCGAAGCCAAAGAAACCAAGCTTGTGAGTGTTATTGCAAACTTCTCATCAGCGTCATTGTGAATCTTGGATTCTGCGTTGATTTGCGATTGTCTTTCTCTTAGCTGCGTTGCTTTTTTGTCATATTCATCCTGTGTAATACTCTTGGAAATGCGCATGTCCAAAAGCTCATTCAGCTTTTCTTGTGTCTGAGAATTTTCTTTTTCGAGTTTTGCAACTTGCCTTGAATGAAATTCTCTTTCGGTTTTTGCGCTATCCAGCAAGTGCTGTTGTAATAGCTTGAAAAGCTCCTCTGGCACTTCTAGCGACTTAAAAACCTCTTTGATCTGATCGATTATTTTTTCTTCTTTGATGAACAGCTTCTTGTCAGGATTCTTTGGATCACGGCATATCAAATAAACATACTTACCCTTCTTTAAATCAGCTGAAACAAGCCTGTCTGAAGCGTCACATCTCAAGAGACCTTTGAAAATAAATTCATTTTTTGCCTGTCTGAAATTTTGCTTCTTGTAGCCAAGTCTAACTTCTTGGCACTTGTCGAATAACTCTTTTGAAATCAAGCGTTCGTATTTGTGAGGATGAAGCTCTTTGCGAACATTCATGCAGCCGTAGTAGAAAGGATTTTTCAGCAACTTAGAAATCACGTTGTGAGCTAACGTTTTGGCGCCTTTAAAGTTGTTGGTTAGATTCCATTCCTTACAAAGCTTTTCTAGTTTTCCGCATGATGTTGTGCCTTTGGCATATTCAACAAACAGTTTTTTAACCAAAAAAGCTCGTTCCTGATCAATCATCATCACTTTTGCCTTCGGTGTTTTTGAAATTTAGATAACCAACCGGAGCCCTTCCAATACATTCGCCGTTGTTAAGTTTGTATGAATTGCTGCGTTTAACATTGTCAGAAATGGCATTGACGTAAGCGTTAGCCATCATCACCGACATTTGATAAAATAAAATTTGTTGGCTGTTTGAATTGTTATCGAGCTTTCCAATATCGAGGAAGTGTAAAATCAGCTTATTTTCTTTGCGCAGCTTCTCAAGAACTGGCAATTCTGCAAAACTTCTTTGTAGCCTGTCTACCTTGTCACAAACCAATATAATCTGCTCTTTCTGAGCTTTGACAAAGTCGATCATTTTGCAGAACTCTGGTCGCTCTCCTCGAGTTGAGCTTTCAACGACCTCAAACTTTTTTATGATTTCAAGGCTGTTTTTGTCGCAATACTCTCTGAGCTTAGCAATTTGTGCGTCAATTGAATGACCCTCTTCTTGTTCTTGAGTTGATACGCGGGCAAAAATGATGGCTTTGGTTTTCATGGTTTAATTTGTTAGTTTGGCAAAGTGTTGCTGTCGATCTCTTTCATCAACCGATCCGTCTCAAACAAAGCCAAAATGATTTTTTGGTAATGCAGAATGTCGTCGTGATTTAAGATGCGATCTTTCCTGTCTTTTAGCCATTTCTGGGCTGGTTGGTAGCCTCCTATGTAGAAAGTCCAAACAACTAGTGGAACGTTGTCGAAATACTGATCCTTGTTGATTTGAACCTTGCCAAGTTGTTGGTTGTCTGGATTTGGAATGAATGATTTAGCGTTAATGGGGCCGTTGCAAATCTAACTTTTTCATAAATTTAAGATCAAAAGTTTTTGCGAGTCAGAAAAGCAAAATTTTTTGTTGGAATTTCTTGGTTTTTTGAGCTTTTGAGGGCTCATTTTTTGGTTAGTTTTGGTATTTTGGTGTTTTGG
>CAMDJN010000066.1 GCA_945900795.1 Rickettsia typhi
CCAAAACACCAAAATACCAAAACTAACCAAAAAATGAGCCCTCAAAAGCTCAAAAAACCAAGAAATTCCAACAAAAACTTTTGCTTTTCTGACTCGCAAAAACTTTTGATCTTAAATTTATGAAAAAGTTAGATTTGCAACGGCCCCAAAATGACAGTGGAATTGTTTATTGCCTGTCGCATAAATTGGCAGAAGAAACGGCGGATTGGTTGAAAGAGGAAGGCTTCAATGCTTTCGCTTATCACGTCGGAATGGATGCAGAAAAGCGCCGAAAAAATCAGGAAAAATTTTTACAATTTGATTAAGACAAATTTTTAATCATTTTAAACCTAAATTTAAATCCTAAATATTTCGTGCTCAAAGCCCTCAAAAAAAAGGGGAGGGAGGGTGAGGTTAGGCCGAAAAAAATTTTAGACAGGTTCTTAGGGCAGATTCTCCTAACAACTATTAACTCTCAATCAGTCAAAAAATGAAACAAAGTCACGAAAGTGTAGAATGGGATAAGGTGCTTGCAACTAGTTACGATGTTGGAGTTAGGCATGATTTTCAGGTTGAAGAAGTTCTTAAACTTTTTGATCTCTCTTTCAATGACGTCATCTTTAAAGCCGCTGAAATTCATCGGCAGTTTCATAATCATAACGCGGTTCAAATTAGCACGCTTCTAAGTATTAAAACTGGTTCATGTCCAGAAAATTGTAAATATTGTCCACAGTCAGCGCACTACAATACTGGTTTAGAGAAGGAATCTTTGATGGAGATCTCTAAAATTTTGGATGCAGCAAAAGAGGCAAAGAAGGCCGGAGCATCAAGGTTTTGCATGGGGGCAGCCTGGCGGAATCTTCACGATCGTGATGTGCAAAAAATCTGTCATATCGTTGATGAAGTTAAAAAAACTGGACTCGAAACTTGCATGACTCTAGGAATGCTAACCGAGTCACAAAGTAAGCAGTTAAAGGATGCGGGGCTGGATTACTACAATCACAATATTGACTCTTCACCAGAATTTTATTCTGAAATCATTTCTACCAGAAATTTTGAAGACCGTCTTAACACTTTAAAAAATGTTCGTGAGGCTGGTTTGAACGTATGTTCCGGTGGAATTGTTGGCATGGGTGAGACGCGTGAAGATCGTGCAAAAATGCTAATTGTGCTAGCTAATTTGCCAAAACATCCCGAGTCGGTTCCGATCAACATGCTTGTAAAAGTAGCCGGAACGCCGCTTGAGAAGGTTGAAGAGTTGGATCAATTTGAATTTATTCGAACAATTGCAGTGGCGCGAATTATGATGCCGCATTCCGTTATTCGTCTTTCCGCTGGACGTGAAAATATGAATGAACAAACCCAAGCCTTATGTTTTCTAGCTGGAGCAAACTCTATTTTTTACGGAGAAAAACTGCTTACCACTGGAAACCCTGAAATGGAAAAAGATGAGAGATTGCTCAAGAAGTTAAAAATTTCTAAAATATAACCAATTATGGAAAATGATTTGAACTCAGGCTCTAGAGCTGTAACGGCTGCAATGGTTATAATAGGGGATGAGCTTTTGTCTGGTCGCACACAAGATTTAAACCTTCATTTTTTGGCACAAAATCTTACACAAATCGGAATTGATATGGGTGAGGTTAGGATCGTTCCTGACATTGAGGAAGAAATTATTAACGCCGTCAACTTCTTAAGAAAAAAATTCGATTATGTTTTTACCAGCGGCGGTATTGGACCAACGCATGATGACATCACTTCTGCCGCAATTGCAAAAGCCTTTGGTGATAAATTAATAAAAAATGACGAAGGAGAAAGGATTTTAATAAAACATTATGGTGCCAAAAATGTGAATGAGGCAAGGTTGAAGATGGCCTTCATACCTGAGAGCGCGAGCCTACTTGATAATCCAATTTCATCTGCTCCAGGATTTAGAATCGGAAATGTTTTTGTGATGGCTGGAATCCCAACAATTTTTCAAGCAATGTTTGAAGCGGCAAAAAGTGAGTTGGTTGGTGGCGCAAAAACAGAGTCTCGTGAAATAAAAATCTCTGCAACCGAAAGTGTAATCGCTAAAGATTTTTCTGATTTACAAAAAAAATATCCGCAAGTTGTGATGGGCAGTTATCCCTTTGAATCAGGCACTTCTTTGGTGTTTCGTGGTAAGGATGTGAGTATGCTTGAGCTCGCTGTCAGTGAAATGAGAAATCTGTTAAAATAGTTTTTGCACATCATGGAAAAAACCATCGAAGAATTAAGAAAAGAAAATAATGAAGAAGTCCTCGGTTATTTAGCTTTTGTCAAAGATTCTGTTGAGGATCGTAGCTATTTTAAGGACGGATTAAACTGGTATTTTTTTCGTTACCTATTGCCAATTTGCGACAGAACATTACTGATATTTTCCGCAATCATTGGTGTGGTCATATTGTTCTGCCTGGTTCAGATGTTTCAAAGCGCCCTTCCTCTAGTTGAAAAGATTCCCATTTTTGTTTATTCGAAAGATCAAGCTAACTACTTCCCGCATTTGGTGCAGCTTAGATTGGGGCCTCGCGCTAAAAGCATTACTTCTACAGCCACGGTGGTTGATGAATATGTGGCGCGTTATCTCATTGCGGACTATGTCAAGAATCGGGAAGGTTACGATTTCAGTAGCGGAAAAATTGAGGACGTAAATACAAAAATAGTTTGGGTAAAAAACACTTCCTCGAATGGGGAGTATGATTTATTCCAAAAAATGATTGATAAGGATAATCCTAAGAGCCCAGTGAATTACCTTGGGATGAATATCAAAAAGGTAGTTAATGTTGAGTCTGTGAATTTGATTAGACGCACTTCAACAAATCTTACGGAAAAGGTGAGAGTATTTTTTCAGGACAGACTGCCTTTTGAAGCTGATGTTAAATTTGCTACGACCCTGATTATCGTTAACACTCATGGAGTGGTTACGAAGGTGAGTGAGCGTTATCTAGTAAAGATCATTTTTGGTTTTGGAGGGATAAAGAAAGACAAGAGCGGAAATCTAGATTTTGTCGTGAAGAGTTACAGATTGTTTAGGTTTAAGTAAGGCGGGAGTAATAATCGCGACTTATGGGAGCCTCTAAAAAAATCTAATTTTTAGAGGTTCCCTTATGTCATTAGGACACGTTCTAACCGCCCCCGATAAAATGTACGATTTCGATTCTACTTCCCTCGCTCAGAATTATCTCTGAAAAATTAGAGTAGTCGGCAATTTCCCCGTCTTTTTCAACAGCAATTTTTTTGCTATCGAGATTGAGTTGACGAATGAGCGTTTCGATGCTTATTGATTGGTCAACCATGGCTTCTTCCCCATTCAAAATGATCTTTACTTTTGGCATATTGGATTACAAAAATTTGTTCATAAACTCTCTTCTAAAGTTGCTCCTTCATTATCCGCATACCGGATCTGATAAGTTAAATCTGGTAATCACTAATTAGAATTCCTCAAATTGAAACTGTATAGTCGCTACATACTAACTAAATTAATCATTTCGTTTCTTGGCGTAATATCAATTTTAGTTTCTCTGATATGGTTTAGTAGAACTGTAACTTTCATCAGATATGTTACAGAGAATGGGGTTGGTCTCAGAGAATTCTTCTCACTATTTATTTTGATTTTACCCTGGCTGCTACTGCTGATTATTCCGATCTCACTTTTTGTTGCCATATTGCTGGTTTACAACCGGCTCATAATTTACAACGAAATCACCATCTTAAAAAATTCCGGTTTGACTAAATTTGCAATATCGAATCCGGTCTTTTTCGTCGCTGTTATTTCCTCTGTTTTTTGTTTCATAATTTCATTTTATTTGATGCCTTATGCAAATAAGAAATTAAGGCTTTCCCGCATCGATTTCCGCAATAACTACGCCAGTCTCTCATTCAAGCCACAGACATTTGAGAATATCAACAATCTCACGATCTATGCAAAAGGCCGTGATGTAGAAAATAATTTATATGGGATATTGCTGAATGATGAGAGGTCACAATACTACTCAATCACGGTGACTGCGAAAAAAGGAAATGTCGAAATGGAGGATAGCTCTGCATTGCTATACATGGAGGACGGAACCGTGCAGCGATTTAATTACGAGACAAAAAAAACAGAAATTCTCAATTTTGATAATTACGTTTTTAATCTAACCGAAACTCAGACTGCGGATACCGGAATGCGATGGAGAGCCAATGAGAGATATCTGAATGAATTACTAAATCCGGATACCGCTACAGAAGCGGATCGCAAGATATATCATGCAGAAATACATAGAAGATTTACCTCCCCATTGCTTCCAATCATTTTCTCTTTGATAGCCTTATCTGCAATATTGCGAGGTGGCTTCAGCAGAAGCGGGAATACCAAGAATATTACGATTGCGGTTTTCGTAACGACGATTTTTTTTGTAATCAATTTCATCAGTTACGACCTAATAGAATCATCCCCGGCATTCACCCCAGTTTTATACCTGAACATAGTCTTGTTTTCTCTAGCTAGTACGAGAACTCTTACCACGAATTATCGTAAAAAATGACTGTAAACAGGCGGGGCATACCAATAAAAAACCCATTCAGGCTTTTGAACTTGAATGGGTATAGCGGCTTCATACGCAAGATAGATTTATACATCACAAAAACTTTTTTGATTCGATTTTTGCAAATCTTAGCAAGCTTTTGTTTGGTGATTTTTTTTATTAATTTCTTAGATACTACTGACAAGGTGAGGGGTCGAGATGTGGCATTTTATCTTGTGATTTTGATGTCATTTCTTCGTGTGCCAGATTTGTTGAATGACATAGTTCCATCACTAGTCCTAATTTCCTCAATTGTTACCTTTTTTACCCTTTCCTCCCGAAGCGAAATTACCATCATCAGAGTCAGTGGATTTTTGCTATGGAAAGTAATCAGACCGGTGGCAATTTCTGCATTTTTGCTTGGTGTATTTTGGATTTTTGTTTTTGAGCCAATGTCAATTTTTATGACAAAAACATTCCACCGCATGGAAGCAAAATATGTTGATCACGAATCGCGTGAAGTGGTAGCGCTTACAAATGGTATTTGGTTGAAACAGGAGAACACGGAAATTCCAAATGAAGAGATCCTTATCCAGGCAAAAAAGGTTTACAAAGAGAACCTAGAATTGAACGGAGTAACGCTTTGGTTTTTTAATGAAAATGGTCAATTCTACAAAAAAATTGATGCTAACAAGATGTGGTTAAAAGACGGTTTTTGGTTAGTTGAAGGAGCGATGATAAATGAAGTGAATGCAATCAATAAGGTGGTGGGCAATGTTTTAATCAAAACAAATCTTGATCAGGGTCTTGTCATACAAAAAGTTGTAAATGATTTTCAGAGCGTGAAATTGTTTTCAATTTTTGAATTGCCAGATCTGATTAAAGACATGCGCTCTTCCGGAATTGAATCGACAAAATTCAGTGTTTATTTTCACAGTCTTTTGATTATGCCATTTTTGTTTTTAGCAATGGTTTTTATTTCCTGCTATTTCAGCCTTAATCACATACGCAACAATAATGCGGTAATAAAGCTATTTCTTGGTATGGTGGTGGGATTGGCTTTATACATTATCAACACTTTGATGAATGCTCTTGGCTCATCAGGATTAATTTCTGTGTTTGCCTCGACATGGATGATTGCAATTATTTGTGTGTGTATCGGCGTATTGCTGATTTACCGTAAAGAGAGTTTTTAGAGGTTCCCCCAGATCCATATAACCAAACACGATTGAAGATACCGAACTCTGTTTGGTATATGGGGACCCCGTAAAACGGGGCGCGACTCGTGTCGCGTAAAAATAAAAAATATACCCAATCAACTTCTTGAAGTTGGTCGGGTATAATCAGCCAGAGTGAGCCCAACATAGATTTGCAAAATGTCAAACATCGAACAAAAAATTTCTTCACTAGGAATAATCCTCCCAACTCCAGCAGCTCCGGTTGCAAACTATGTTGGATTCATAAAATCTGGCAATCAGGTTTTTATTTCTGGACAACTTCCTCTCGAAAATGGTGAGCTAAAATTTGGGGGGAAAGTTGGTTCAAAAATTTCGGTTGATGATGCAAAAAAGGCCGCCAGGCTTTGTGCAATTAATCTTTTGGCTCAGTTAAAATTGGCATGTGAGGGTGATTTAGAGCGCGTTATTCGTTGCATAAAACTCGGAGTTTTTGTGAATGGAGATGCAGATTTTATCGACCACCCAATTGTTGCCAATGGCGCTTCAGATTTGATGGTAGAAGTTTTTGGTGATGCAGGAAGGCACGCGCGCGCCGCGGTTGGATCGGGATCTCTTCCGCGTGGAGTAAGCGTTGAGATTGATGCAATTTTTGAGATTAAATAGTTTTCGGGTGGTTAGCTCAGTTGGTTAGAGCGCTACGTTGACATCGTAGAGGTCGGAAGTTCGAGTCTTCTACCACCCACCATCTATTGTCAAGGCTTTAGAAGATTTTTTAAAAGTAGTAAATTTCTCTTATGCTACCTATGTGCTACCTTAGGAGTCAATAATCTGAGAAATTTAATAACTGAGTGGTGGTATGATAAAATTTCTAGTACCATTCGATGTATGTAATTACTGCACTCTAATTGAAGCTGTAGAGTGGATTGCTTACAAATCATATCCAGTAGCAAGAGAAGATGAAAACCATGAAAGGTTTTTCGAATCCTATACGGTTGAAAACTTTCAAAACTACTTTTCAGAATATGAGACAGAGGAAACGGAATTAGATAAAGAATTCGATTTATTTTTTAAAGAGTGTAAAGGTAAAAACGTAATAGACTCAGACGGATACAGAGAGCTTAATGACAAGAGGGAAAGAGAAAAGAGTTTAGAAAAAGAAAAATACCAATCCGAAATAGAAGATGCTAAACACGAATTATTTCTCGCACTCAGGAAGGGTGAAGTAACCGCATACGGTATTTTTTTCGACAAAATGAAAGAAGGGATTCTTTCGCTCAAGAAATTCAGAGTTGGATAGGGGAAGAATTGAAGCAGTCCGTTGGTATCAGCACCATCAAAGCTAAGTTGAAACCTTACTATTCCACTTTCTCAAAATAGCCTCCCCCCTCATTTCCAGATTTCTTGAAATAGAAAATCTGAAGATTTTCCAGATTAAATTTCCCCATTTCAAGACGGTGTTTGTTTGATTCTACTGCTATACCAAGTATTTCCTCAATTGCGTTATGTGACGTAAATTTAACCATTGAGGCTAATACAAATGAACAACAACAAGCTACTAACCCGAAAAGAAGCTGCTAAATTTTTGGGGCTATCCGAAGGCACCCTCGCAGTTTGGAAAGTTACCAAACGCTATCCCTATTATGACCCCCAAAAACTGGACACCATTTCTCCCAATTTAGAGTTCTCTTTTTAAATATTTCCCCAATATTTTAAGGAGTAAAAAAATGCCAAAAGGTCAGAAAAATAACTACAGCCCTTCTTTCAAAAAACAGGTCGCTTTAG
>CAMDJN010000067.1 GCA_945900795.1 Rickettsia typhi
TCTAAATCCATTCTCCTCTAAAAAAAGGCACTACATACTGATAGTTGGCTCTTCCACAATTTCCCCTCTGGTTACCGCAGTGTCTGAAGAATTCACCCGCAGTCAGAGTTTAAAAAATAATTTAATCAAGGTTCCTTTCGTTGAATCTACGGGAACAAGAAACGGGTTTGCCTCCTTCTGTAAGGGTATCGGTTATGAATACCCAGACTTCATTGATGCATCGCGTCCAATTGAAACAAGCGAGATTGATCTTTGCCGTCAAAATGGTATAAAAGGCATAGTGGAAATCAAAATTGGATATGACGGAATTGTGTTTGGAAATTCTATAAATTCTAAAAAAATGAAACTGACCAAAGAGCAAATTTTCTTAGCTTTGGCAGAAAAAATTTATGATAAAAAAAGCAAAAAACTAATCCCAAATCCTTACGGTTATTGGAGTGAAATTGATTCCAAGTTACCGAAATCAGAAATCTTGGTTTATGGGCCGCCATTAACCTCTGGTACCAGAGATGTTTTTGGTGAGTTGGTAATGGAAGATAGCTGCATGAGTGATCAAGAATTTATTCGCATCTACAAAAATTATGATGCGAGAAAGAGCCGGTGTCTTTCGATTAGAAAAGATGGGAAGTTTATTGAGTCCGGAGAAAATGATGATGTTCTGATGAAGCGATTGACCAAAGACAGTGAGGCATTTGGAATTTTTGGGTTTAATTTTTTAGTGGTAAATTCCAAAACAATTCAAGCATCAAGAGTCGGAAATGTTGAGCCGAGTTTTGCTACAATTGGCTCAAAGGAATATGATATTTCTCGTCCACTTTTTATATATTTCAAAAAAGAGCACCTGAATCTGATTCCAGAAATGAAGGAATTTGTTAGAGAAATTATTGATTCTGAAACCATTGGTCCTAACGGATACTTGATTCACAGCGGCCTTATCCCGATGGCTGAATCAGAGTTGAAGGAAGTAGAAAGAAATGTTGAGCTGCAGCTACAATGATGAAGAAATCGAGAACAAATTTTTTAAGAATTTTCTTTTGTATAATCTTACTTTTTACGAATTCTTGTATTACCAAAGCCCTGTGGGGAGATAAGAGTTATCTTGAAAAAATTCACCAGTTTTTTATCGGTGAGGATGGGCGATACGTAGCTTTGTTAGGCAATAATTATCATTATGTTTTTAATGATAATTCTGGTTTGTTAAGAATGTTTCTGAGTTTAAAACAGCGAGATGTTTTAACTATAAACATTGCCGAAAGTTATCTCAAACTGCACTCCAACAATGATCTCAGTGGAGATTTTATCATTGATGGTCCATTTAATTATTTACCAGAGGAAGATAAATACTACCTACAGTCACTTGGTTTCAAACCGGACATTAATGATAATATAAAAATTAAAATGAAGCTTGTTGGTAGGAGATATGCCGCAAAAAATATCGGACAAACAGGCTCTGATGCGGGAGTTATAGATGAGATTAAAATTCATTATAGTGATGGAAATTTGGTAAAGGGACTCGGAAAAGTTGCTGTAACACCCATTACAGTAACTCTTGATGCCGTAGTGTTGATTGGTAAAGTTGTGCTTTACCCATTCATAGATTAAAGACTTGGGACAGATTCTTAAAACTAATCAACAAATTTTATAAATATGACAGACATTATTCCATTTGATCAACGCGAGGGTTTTATCTGGTATAACGGCCAATTCGTAGAGTGGAAAAATGCTAAGGTTCACGTTCTGAATCATGGTTTGCATTACGCTTCTTGCGTGTTTGAAGGTGAAAGAGTTTATAGTAAAAAAATTTTTAAATGTAGAGAGCACAGCTCTAGATTGCATGCTTCTGCAAAGATTCTTGGTTTTGAAATTCCATATTCAATTGAAGAGCTTGATATTGCAAAAAAAGAGGCGGTTGTTAGACAAGAAATTTCTGATGGTTACATGCGAGTCTTTGCCTGGAGGGGTTCTGAGAAGATGGCAGTATCAGCGCAAAATAATAAAATTCATGTTGCGATCGCTTGCTGGCCATGGCCGCCATATTATTCCGAAGAGGCTCGTAAAGTAGGATTAAAACTAAAATTTGCTCGCTACAAAAGGCCATCACCAGAAACTGCGCCAGTTGCAGCAAAGGCTGCGGGACTTTACATGATTTGCACTATTAGCAAACATGAAGCAGAAAAAGAAGGGTATAATGATGCATTGATGCTTGATTATCGTGGCTTCTTAGCTGAAGCAACGGGGGCAAATTTATTTCTAGTGATGAAGAATGGTGAGCTTCATACGCCACTTCCAGATTGTTTTCTTAATGGCATCACGCGTCTCACCGTAATAGATTTAGCTAAAAAACGTGGGATCAAAGTTGTTGAAAGGCATATGAAGCCAGAAGAGCTTTCTGATGCTGTTGATGCTTTTTTAACAGGAAGTGCCGCTGAAATTACGCGGATCGGATCGGTAGATGATAAATATTTTTATCCGCAAATGAGTCAGATAACTCTAGGTCTCATGCAGGATTACCAAGATTTGGTTAGGAGTTAAATTTTGATGAAAGAAAAATTCATCAATTTTTTTATCATAATATTTTTGGGAGTATTTTTTTCTACAATTTTTGTAGTAATTAATCCAACATTAGCTACCTCTCAAATCGGAGGTATGCGGGTTAAATCGCATCCACAATTCAATAAAAAATTTTCTGGTAACACTTTTGTTTTGGATGGAGATTCGCTGAAAGTCGGCGGAAAAGAAGTTAGGCTTTTTGGGTTGGATGCTCCGGAATATAATCAAACATGCTTCAATGTCGAAAAGAAAAAATATCTCTGCGGTCAGATTAGTCGTGAGTTCTTAATAAATCTTGCTGGTGGAAAAGAGGTGGAGTGTGTTTATGCGGAAAAGGATAAATATGATCGTTTCCTTTCTAAATGCTTTGTTTCCAATGGTTCAGAAACAATTTTAATCAATGAGGAAATTGTGAAGAACGGCATGGCCGTAATTTATAATTTTACCGAATCTGATGAGAAGATGGATGAACTAGAAGCGGAAGCCAAAAAGAAAAAATTGGGAATTTGGCAAGGCGCCTTCCAATTGCCAAAAGATTATCGTAAAGCAAATCCAAGACAAAAATGACTAGCCGGGGTTATAGTTCAAAATCTTCGAATGTAAGTCTAGCTGAAAGAGATAGTGCAGTGATCGCTGGCTCTTCGGATGAGGAAGCATCAAGAGAGGTGGCTGCAATTATTGTAGGAGAATTTCCAGCGGCAAATGAAAAAGTTGTTGAATGGATTCAGCAGGTTGAAAGTCCGCAATCTACAAAACCAAGTCCAATCCAATCAAAACCCAACGTAAGGTAACAGTGACCAAACTTCGAATTGCTATAATTGGCGCTTCAGGCTATACTGGCGCTGAGCTTATCAGAATTTTATTAAACCATCCAAAAGTTGAAATTGCTACGCTTGCCGCAAATAACAATGCGGGACAAAAAATCTCGCAACTCTATCCTCACCTTACTCCATACAATCTCCCAGAGCTAAAAAAGCTGGAAGAAATAGATTTCTCTGAAATTGATGTTGTCTTTGGATGTTTGCCGCACATGACTTCGCAAGAGGTTTTCAAAAAACTTTTATCCGATAAAAAAAACCAACATCTAAAAATTATTGATCTTTCTGCGGATTTTCGCTTTAAAAGTCCTGATGATTATTTGAAATGGTATGGACATGAGCACGTTGCGCAGCACTTACAGCCACAAGCAATTTATGGTCTTTCTGAAATCAACAGAAACAAAATTAAAAAAACAAAACTCGTTGCTTGTCCAGGATGTTATCCTACTTCCGCCTTGCTACCACTTATTCCATTGCTTGAAAATAAATTAATTGAAAAACAAGGCATTGTGATCGATTCCAAGTCTGGAGCTACTGGAGCTGGTAGATCAATAAAGCAGCAAAATCTTTTTTGTGAAGTTAGTGGATCAGTTAAGGCCTACGGAATTGGTAAACATCGGCATATTGGAGAGATAGAACAAGAGTTAAGCATCGCAGGAGAAGAGAGGGTTGAGGTTGATTTTACGCCTCATCTTTTACCAATTAATCGCGGCATAATTTCGACAATCTACGCCAAAATTTCGTTAGACTTTTCTATTCAGGATATCAGAAACTGCCTCGAAACGAGGTATGAAGATGAGTTTTTCGTGCAAGTGGTTGATGGTGAGCCATCGATATCCGATGTGGTTGGAACAAATCTCTGCATCATTACCGCAAAAGAATCTAACGTTAAGGGTAGGGTGGTTTTAGTTTCAGTTCTAGACAATCTTTGCAAGGGAGCTTCCGGTCAGGCGGTACAAAATATGAACATCATGTTTGGTTTTGATGAGGCGGAAGGTTTGAGAATGACCCCGCTTTTTCCGTAAAAAACAAAATAACATTTGGAGAGATGGCCGAGTGGCTGAAGGCGCCTTCCTGCTAAGAAGGTATACGGGTAAAACTGTATCGAGGGTTCGAATCCCTCTCTCTCCGCCAATTTCCAGCCTCTAACTCATTCTCTACTCCGTTTTTCTGATGGCGATGTTAATGGTGATGGCTTTTCAGACTTAATCTGGATGTATTCGGGGCCAAGTGGATTCCAAGCTTATACTGCACTGTCTAATGGCAATGGAACTTTCGCCAATGCTAAGGGCGGACAGCTTGATTCTGCTTCAAGGGGTGGAACCTTCGACACTTACGATAAATTAATAGGAGACGTTAACGGTGACGGCTTTGATGATTTAACCTGGATGTATTCTGGCACTTCTGGATTTTATGCCTATACCTCATTATCCAACGGCAATGGAACTTTCGCCAATGCTAAGGGCGGACAGCTTGATTCTACTTCAAGAGGTGAAACTTTTGACACTTATGATAAACTCATAGGCGATGTTAACGGTGATGGTTTAGCTGATTTAACCTGGATGTATTCAGGGCCAAGTGGGTTGCAAGCTTATACTGCACTATCTAATGGTAATGGAACTTTCTCTAAAGCTCAGGGCGGACAGCTTGACTCTACTTCAAGAGGCGGAACCTTTGATACCTATGATAAGCTAATAGGAGATGTTAACGGCGATGGTTTAGCTGATTTAACTTGGATGTACTCAGGAGATGGTGGATTGCAATCTTATACATCTATATCCGCTATAGATAAAACTTTATATAACGATGGTGAAAACGATACATTGTATGGAGGAAGCGGGGATGATTATATAGTTGGAGGCAAAGGCAGTGATATTATTCATGGAGAGGATGGTAATGACATTCTAATCGGTGGAAAGGGTATTGATATAATGAATGGCGGCGTTGGCAAAGATCAATTCGACTTTTCTTCTTTGGAGGATTCCTCTATTAATGCTATTGATATAATAGAGGATTTTGAGCATGGGATTGATAAAATTAATCTATCCAAAATCGAAGAAAATCTATCATTTAACTCTCTTGAATTTCTTGTTCAAAACGGACATACTATCATAAAAGATCATCACAGCGATTTTGCCATTGATTTACAGGGTCAGTTTAACATGAGCGAAAGTGATTTTATGTTTCGCTAAAATTTTCTAATTTTTCTTAATTAACAAAAATTACTAAAAAGATATGTCTAAAATTATTTCTGTAGTTGTTCCAGTATATAATAATAAAGAAAGTTTAGAGGAGACTTGTCAACAAATAGTCGAGGTGCATAAAAATAATTTTAATCATCTAATATTAGAAATGATGTTTGTAAATGATGGATCTAAAGATGGTTCATGGGAGGAGCTTTTACGTTTACAGGAGATATATAAAGAAAAGATTTCTTTGCTTAACCTTTCAAGGAATTTTGGTCAGTTGGGAGCAATGCTTGCTGGATTTAATCACGCAGAAGGTGATGCTATAATATGCATTTCAGCTGATCTGCAAGATCCAATTTCTTTGATGGCTCGAATGGTATCTTATTGGGAGAAGAGCGACACTGAGATTGTTATGGGTTATCGACAAAATAGAACAGATAGTTTTTTAGCTAGAATTTTCTCAAAGTTTGCATATTTTGTTGCAAGAATATCATATCCTGAATTACCAAAAGGCGGATCTGATTATTGGTTAATGAGCAAAAGGGCTTCTAAAATACTATGTTCATTAAAAGGTAGGCATAATTCACTAAATGGATGTTTGATGTCCGTTGGTTTTAGTAAAATGTTTATTCCCTATACCCGCATACAAAGAAAATTCGGTAAATCTGGATGGGGATTTTGGAAGAAATTTAAAGTTCTGGTAGATTTTTTGGTTGATACATCATATGTGCCAATCAGATTTATGTCTGCTCTAGGAGTAGTTACAGCGTTTTCTGGATTCCTATATTCTATATCAATTACTTGTGCATGGTTTTATAATAAAACTCCATTTCCAGGTTGGGCTCCAATTATGATAGTAAGCATGATAATAGGAGGAATAATCATGACTATGCTGGGTGTATTAGGGGAGTATATATGGCGCATCTATGACAATACAAAGAGTTTTCCATTTTTTATTGTGGATGAGAAAAAAAGTACATATGCGAATAAAGGTGTAATTAGTAGTTAGTTGCTGTAAATTTTATAAAAAAATCTAAGTTTAATGGCATATACATTCTTTATAACGATAAATGTTATAGCATTTTTTGTCATATTTCTTCTATCAAGAAAATTGCTCAAATTAAGAAAAAGGGTAAGGCAGGAGAAGGGTAAGAGGCGGAATAATGGCACAAAAAAAGCAGGTGAAGAAACAATATCAGACGGTTTTCCTTCCGATATCTTCCGCGACGATTTTCATTCCGGAAGATTCCATTTTGAAAGCAATGTTCAAGACGATACAATAATCAATATTAAATACGCCTTAGCAAAAAATGATCAGGATTCTCTCTATAAGTATCTAAAAAAAATAGATGGAGCAGATGATGTTGTTAAAATAAAAACTAAGAAAATTTCTAAAGATTTAATAACTATAGGATTTTTTTGTAGCTACACCAATTCTGGTATTTTCAAGCACACAATAGGGTCTTACAACAATCTCTCTGATAAGATAAAATGGGTTGGATGCAATATAAGATCGAGCGAACTTATTGCAGACGCATCATGTCCTATTATTTCATTTCCAAACGTTAAGAGTGCGATAGAGTACTCAGATGCACATTTTGATTTCGTTGTTGATGCTGATTCTTTTTTGAGACCAGATAATTTTTACGAAGTAATTAAAAACACCTCCTCATACACACTGAATTACTTCAACCTATCCTGCTCATCTTATAATAATCATCTTGATGCCGGGTGAATTCAATCTCCCAGCGCAACCAAATTCATCGTTTTAGTTTTATAAAAAACCTCAAAAGGAGTTCTAAAATTTAAACATTTTCTTGGCTGGTGATTCACGATATTTTCAACTTGGTTTGCAAGCTCTTGAGTTAAAAGTTTATG
>CAMDJN010000068.1 GCA_945900795.1 Rickettsia typhi
TTTTCTCAAGGTTGAGTTTGTAAATTATTTCTCGTTCACAAAGAGAAATCCGAGTGTAGTTTTTGGTCATGATTGCGCACTTTAATTGTTGTAAACCTTTTGAGGTTAACAACGATGTAAAGTTGCGCTAGGAGATTGAACTCACCCCCCTTATTTTGTCTTGAACAAATCCAATTATTTTTTGGAGTCGAGAAATTTCTTCCGGAGCGTTATTAACATCACTTTGCAATAATTTTTTAGCATTAATCCTTGCTTCGGTGAGTTTTGACAGCTCTTCTGGTGACAAGTCATTTTCAATAATTACCCCTTCTTCTTGTTGTTGTTTCATTGTTTGTAAGTGATTCTGTTAAAAATATTGATGAGTGTTAGCTTTTTATCTAGATGTAATTGAGTGGTTTTACGTAGCATATTCAGGCACTCATCCCCAATAAGAAAAATTTCATCTGCAGAAAATTTTCTGATAAAATTTAGAAAAACCGATTCCTCTTCAAAGAAGAAATCCATTTGAGATTTTTGCAAAAACTTGAAGGCTCGGTAGATAAAAAATTCAAAGACTTTTTCAAAAACCAAGAAAGGAAAGTTTTTGTCAGAAACTTTTTTCAGCAGTTCTTCGCTAAGTTTTTTATTTACAACTGATCTCAGAAATAATTCATAAAACCTTGGCAATTCTGTTTCAAATTGGATTGCAAGGGCAGGGGAGTTGTCACAAATTTCCGATAGAAATTTTAGTTCCAGTTCCGGAAGTCTCGGATTTTTTTCCTGCAAAATTTTTATAAAATTGTCATAACTTATGTTGGGAGCTTTGATGATGTAACAGCGTGATTTGATGGTTGGCAGGACCAAATTAATATTGTGTGTAACGAGGATTAAAAAGTTGTTTGGATGAGGTTCTTCAAGGGTTTTTAGAAGTGCGTTTGAGGAAGATTTGTTAAGTTCGCAAGCTGAGTCAATAATGATGAATTTATCTTTCGCATTTGCCGAAGTTTGGTTCAAAAAATCAGGAATTTTTCTAATCTGATTTACTGAAATTTCTTTTTTATCCTCCTCTTTTGAAATCAAAAAAATATTTGGATTAGTGCCGCTTGAGATATTGGTGATTTTGTTGGCGAAGTTTAGGGCGAAACTTGCTTTTCCGATACCTTTCTTGCCATGCAGTAAGATTGCATGATGTAATTTGTTACTGTTGTAAGAACTGTACAGGGTTGATTCTATTGACTCAAATCCGATCATGATTATTCAACTTGCTGTTATTCCAATAAAAATCTGATTTGATTTCTTTTAAACGAGATTCTGTGCGTTTAAAGGTCTCGTGCATGGTTCCGTTTTCGTAAAGTTTTTCAATCTTCGTTTTTGCTAAGACAATTAAAGCCACCTTATTTTCATAAATTTCATCAATCAGAAGTATCAGGCGCTTTGTTTCGTTTGAATCTTCTGTGGTTAATTTTGGAATCTTGAGTAAAAAAATCAGATCAAAATTTTCACAAATTTCTCGATAATCTGAGGCTGAGAGTTCGGTATGACAAACTTCATCAAAGTTAATAACTGCGATCTTTGGAAAGAAAAATAATTTTTTACTCTCTCTGCAAAAATTTTCTTTTCTAAAGGTTTTATTAATTTTAATTTCTCGTCCCCAAACCTTCAAGAACGTGGGTTTAAGACGCTCTCTATCCGTAAGATTTATTATGATTTCCTTTACTGCTTCACGGTTCTTTTTATTGGAAACGAAGTATCTTTTGGCAAGGTTATCACGGTACTTTAACCTGTAGTCTGTGTCGCTATCGAGATTAATAATTTCGCAGTTTTTAAGTAAAATATTATTCACGAACTCGATAAAAAGCTCGCGTTGTAATCCGTTTTGATACAGATTTGTTGGATGAGAATTCGATGTAAAAACAACAATGATATTGTTTACAAATAAGTAAGAAAAAATTCTTGAAAGTAGCATGGCATCAGCAATATCAACTACTTGAAACTCATCCAGACAAAGAATTTTATTTTCTTTGATAACGCGATTAACCGCCTCGATTAACTCGTCTTGAAACTTTATTTTTTCTTTTCTGATATCTCTTAAGGCCTCGTGAATCAGCTGCATGAAGCTGTTGAAATGGAGATAGATTTTGTCAGCCCTTAGGTTTCCAAAAAATCTTTTCATCAGCATTGATTTTCCACGACCTACATCTCCATAGATGTAAAGACTTTTTATGGATGTTTTAGATCCAAAAGCTCTTTGCCAAAATCCAGCTCGGTTTTTCTCTTGAAATTCTGTGACTAGCTTAGCTAGAGCGTTGGAAACCAGAATTTGCTTTAGATCTAGAATAAATTTTTGCTCCACTCGTTTCCCACAATTGATTCTAAATTTTTGCCTCATAAAAACCCGGTTATCATCGATAACACTACTACTTTTCTATGTCATTACCCATTCTTTCTAGCCTAATTTTTCTGCCGATTTTAGCGGCTATTTTACTTCTTTTTATCAGATTTAAAAACACCTCAGGTTATTACGCCTACGGTATTATAGTCAGCATTACTAACCTTCTTTTGAGCTTCAAATTAGTTTTTGATTTTAAGAAAAATTTTGTCGATTTCCAATTTATTGAAGTAGTAAAATTTTTGTCAGATTACGACATAAAATATCTACTAGGAGTTGATGGACTATCTTTATTAATGGTGCTTCTGACAACCTTTCTCGTGCCTATCTGTTTGGCAATAAGTAAAGATTCCATCGATAAAAGAGTAAAAGAATATGTCATTTCTTTCTTACTAATCGAAGGCTTAGTGATCGGCTCTTTCTTATCTCTCGATCTCGTTTTCTTTTACATTTTTTTCGAATCAATGTTGATTCCGATGTTTTTGGTAATTGGTATTTGGGGCGGAGAAAATAGGATTTACGCTGCTTACAAATTTTTTCTCTACACTCTATTCGGTTCCGTTCTCTTTCTTGTCTCAATCATCATCATTTTTCTTTATACCAAAAGCACAGATTTGATCGTCTTGGTAAAGATGCTACCGACTTTTCCGCTTGAGGTACAGAAGTGGCTGTGGCTGGCTTTTTTTATTTCCTTCGCCATCAAGGTCCCAATGTTTCCATTCCACACATGGCTTCCCGATGCTCACGTACAAGCTCCAACTGCTGGCTCTGTAATTCTTGCGGGCGTTTTGATTAAGATCGGAGCTTACGGATTTTTACGTTTCTCCCTCCCTTTATTTCCGGCAGCTTCACATTTTTTTGCTGATACCGTTTTTGCTTTGAGTGCAATAGCAATTATATACGCTTCTTTAGTGGCGCTGATGCAAGAGGATATGAAAAAAATGATCGCCTATTCTTCGGTTGCGCATATGGGTTTTGTTACGATGGGAATTTTTAGTTTTACTAAGCAGGGAATTGACGGGGCAATCGTACAAATGATAAGTCACGGTATCGTGTCCGCAGCCTTGTTCATGAGTGTGGGAGTGATTTACGATCGTCTTCATACTAAGAAAATTTCTGATCTCGGAGGGCTCGCAGAGAAGATGCCAAACTTCGCCATGTTCGCAATGATCTTCATGTTGGCCTCAGTTGGCCTACCGGGAACCAGTGGGTTTGTCGGAGAATTCTTAACCATTATCGGAACATTCAAAGCTAACAAAATAGTTGCAGTCATCGCTTCGCTTGGCGTGGTATTGGGGGCTTGTTACATGCTCTGGCTTTACAAGCGCGTATGGTTTAGTGAGATTACGAATCGTGATATTGAAAAAATTTCTGACATAAATTTTGTTGAATTTTTTACTTTTGCCTTGATGGCATTTTTTGTAATTCTTCTTGGAATATTTCCGAATTTAATTTTGCAATATTTTGAAATTCCCCGCTGAGTAAAAATTGCTGAGTAAAAGCTAAAGCTGAGTAAAATTTTAAGTTTAACCGCATTAATAAAATGAATTTATCCATAATATCTCCGGAAATTGCTCTGTGCTGTGGAGCGCTGATAATATTGCTATTAGACATTTTTTTTGCCAAAAAAAGCAGTAATATTTTTTACATCTCACACCTACTTTCATTAGTCACATGCGCCGTTGCTTCATATCTAGTAATTACAAATTTTCATATAACTGATTTTGCCTTTAACCACTCTTTCACCATATCTCCACTGCTTTCTTTTTTTAAGATTACCATCCTAGTCTTGTTAATTTTCGTCATTCTTCTTTCCCTAGATTTTGTTGTGTCGACAAAAAAAATTAGCTCAGAATTTTTATCACTACTACTGATTGCTACCGCTGGAGGGATGATTCTCATTTCCGCAAATGACTTTCTGGTATTTTATCTTGGCTTAGAATTGCAGGCTCTCCCACTTTACCTACTTGCCTCTCTAAATCGTAATTCAGCAAAATCTTCTGAGGCTGGGATGAAGTATTTTATTCTCGGATGTCTCGCTTCCGGAATTTTGCTTTTCGGAATTTCGATGATTTATGGATTTTCCGGAACAATCGGCTTCGATCATTTGCGCAAGATGTACAGTTTTGCCAACAGTGCAAATGAAGCTGGTTTTGATTTTGTCAGGATACCATTCGGCGTAATGCTTGGGTTCGTCATGGTAGTCTGCGCAATGTTTTTTAAAATTTCTGCCGCCCCTTTTCACATGTGGGCTCCTGATGTTTACGAAGGTTCTGTTGCAATAGTTACAACCTTCTTTGCCACGGTCATAAAATTTGCTGCCATAATGGCTTTGATGCGATTGCTTTACGTGATGTTTTTAGGATGGCCAGGAGTTGAAAAAATCTTTGTTCTGGTTTCGTTTTTGTCGTTAGCAGTTGGAAGTTTTGGAGCAATTTTTCAGAAGAATTTAAAACGTCTTTTAGCCTACAGCTCCATTGGCCATATTGGATTTATCATTCTTGGGATGATAGTTTTTAGAGACGATTCTTACATTTTTTGCATCCTTTACACCATCATTTACGCAATAATTTCCATCGGTAGTTTTGGATTCTTAACTCTAATAAAGAGCCGCAATAGCAATCAAATGCCTCACGAAGAAAGTGATCAAAAAAATGAAAAGCTTTTTGCCATTTCTTCTCTTGCAGGACTTTCTAAAACAAATCCCGTGATGGCGTTTTCATTAGCGGTGCTGATGTTTTCTTCTGCTGGCATTCCTCCGTTTGCAGGATTCTTTTCTAAATTCTACATTTTGGCCGTAGTGCTAAATAATGGGTTTTATATCATCGCAATTTTAGCGGTTTTATTCAGCGTAATTTCTGCTTATTACTACCTGCGCGTGGTAAAAGTGATGTATTTTGACAAGCCTCAGGAAGAGGTAATGGAGCTAGGAAATTCTTTTAATGGCAAGCTAATTATCTTCTTATCAGCGATTTTTAACCTACTATTCATCATTTTTTTTGATACTATTCTCAATACAATAATCGGTTTTCTACTGGCTTAATGACTGTAACAAAACCACTCATCTCAAGAAAAAAAGACATTCCGCTTCGTGGTGAAATCGAAGTTGCTGGCGATAAATCTATTTCGCACCGCTCCTTAATTTTTGCTGCTTTGGCGCATGGTAAGAGTAAAATTTCTGGTTTGCTTGAGGGGGAGGACGTTTTAAAAACCGCTTCCGCTCTGCGTTTGATGGGAGTTGAGATTGAACGTAAAACCGATGAGAATATCTGGTATGTCAGCGGGTCAGGCGTAGCGGGCTTGATGGAGCCAGCAGACATACTTGATATGGGAAATTCTGGTACTGCTGCTCGACTACTGGCAGGCCTCGTAGCGCCATATAATTTTACATCATTTTTTACAGGAGATGCCTCTCTACGTAAACGTCCGATGGGAAGAGTTTTTGAGCCAATAAAACAATTTGGCGCTGAAATAATTTCGCGTCACGGCTTAATGCCATTTGCAGTAATCGGAGCAAAATATCCGCTGCCAATTTCTTATGAAATGAAGGTTGCCTCAGCCCAAGTTAAAAGTTGTATTTTACTCGCAAGCCTGACCACCAATGGCACCACAACGATTATCGAGAAAGAAAAATGTCGTGATCACACCGAGATCATGATGCGTTATTTAGGTCTAGATGTTGTGAGTGAGGATATCGCGATTGATGGAAAAATTGGGACAAAAATTTCATTTTCTGGACTACAAACTTTCTCAGCAAAAGATTTTTTTATTCCCGGTGATATTTCTTCCGCCTCATTTCTGATCGTTGCCGCTCTAATTACCAAGGGCTCAAATATTAAAATCAAAAATGTCGGAATTAACCCGTTGCGGGATGGCTTGATTACCACTCTGCGTGAAATGGGCGGAAAAATTCAATTCATCGATGAGAGAATGGTTGCTGGTGAAAAGGTCGCTGATATTTTGGTTGAGCACAGCAAACTGATCGGGATATCCGTTCCTGCAAATCGTGCCGCGAGCATGATCGATGAATATCCAATTCTATCGATTGCCGCAGCAAATGCTGAAGGCGTTACAAAGATGGAGGGGCTAGCAGAGTTAAAAGTGAAGGAAAGTAATCGCTTATTGATGATTGCCAAGAATCTAGAAGCATGTGGTGTCGCGATAAAGATGGGAGATGATTTTCTTGAAGTGATGGGTGGAATTAAGCAGTCAAACTCTTTGGTAAAAATCACTACCAGTATGGATCACAGAATTGCCATGTCATTTCTGGTTATGGGGCTTGTAATGGAGAGTGGTATTGAAGTCGATGATTCTTCAATGATCGCAACCAGCTTTCCAACATTCGAAGAAATCTTTGTAAATTTTGGGTTAGAGGGAACTTCTAAAAATTAGAATTTTTCTAGGAATTTTTAGGCAGACTAATTTGCGAGCAGGCAAGCGTACCAAGATGTATGTGCTCGCATGAAAATTTGGTAACGACAAAATTTACAAAAAAAGCTAATTTTTAGAGGTTCCCTAGAGCTGGAATGTGGCGCTTCCCTTATCTCTGATATTGGAGATAATTGCACCCTATTATGACCCCCAAAAACTGGACACTAGGTGAGTTCAATCTCCTAGCGCAACTTTACATCGTTGTTAACCTCAAAAGGTTTACAACAATTAAAGTGCGCAATCATGACCAAAAACTACACTCGGATTTCTCTTTGTGAACGAGAAATAATTTACAAACTCAACCTTGAGAAAAAATCTCTAATCGAGATC
>CAMDJN010000069.1 GCA_945900795.1 Rickettsia typhi
TCTCTCTACGAAATTCTACAGGTTTTGAGCGTGAATGTTTTTGAACGAACCCAAGTAAATAAGCTCTTCGCGGACTTTAACTACAAAAGTTGTGAGGATGATCATCGCCAAGGCTTGTTGTTCTAGGTCGGACGTTGGGACGCTAGTGGCAACACGCCCCATCTCGCACTAGGTATTTGAACACAGTTCTAACCAAAACTAATCATCATCACCGTTCCAACTCCAACCTCAGATGCAACTTCAATCTTCCCATTCTGAGCTTCAATTAATTGCTTGACGATTGATAGTCCGAGACCAAGAGAGTCCACCTTTCCTGAGTTCGGATTCTGAAAAGTTTGATATTTTGTAAAGATGTTTTGCAACTGATCTTTAGTCATTCCGAAACCCTGATCTTGAATGATAATTTCTAGAATGTTTTTTGATGAGATTTGTACTGAGATTTTGATCTCAGTATTTTCCGAACTGTATTTGAGAGAGTTTAGGATAAGGTTTGTCATGATTTGTTTCATCCTCTTAGTATCGAGCTTGAACAAGATTTGTGACATCTTTACTGACGATAATTTTTTTGGACTGTAATTGGTTTCCAACCCTCCTACCTCTAGCTTTATTTTTATTCTTCTAGCTAGAGCGTAGTCCCAATTGATTCGAATTGCTCTTTTAATCATATCGGCCACGTCAATTTCTTGAGACAAATCAACAGAAAAATTTCCAGAATTAACTGATTCAACATCAAGCAAATCATTTACGAGCTCATTAAGATCTTTGGTTGCAAGATTGATTTCATTAAGGCAATCATTGCACTCATCAATCACTGTATTTTTTGAATTGTGATTTTCTAACCCAACAATATTCGTATCCATAATCGCTCCGGACCTTCCCATCTCCAACTTCTCAAGCTCCTTTCCAAGAAGATGAGCAAATCCAATGATGGTGTTGAGTGGACTTTTGAGTTCGTGGATTATGGACGGTAGGAGGGCTGGAGTAGTTTGGTTTGTCTTGGTTGGGTCTGTCATAAAAATGAGTCGTTGAGTTTTGTTAATGGAAAATCAGGTCAAGTATGGATCTTTTTTATAATGATGTTTTGTGATTTTAGTTAAGAGATGTAGCGGTGATGACCTTAGCGATGTTGAGTCTTTAGTAGGTTTTGAGTTTTTGCATAATTTTCTGCTGATCGTCTTTGTATCAAAATGAATTGATAAAAACTTTTATCAGGAAATTAATTGTAAGAAAGTTGATTCGTAGAAAAAGGCAAATGAGTTGTATTAAGTAATTTTATTAATTAATAAGAATAACTTATATGACTTCGTTAAATCATTTTTTTTACAAACAAAATCGCATACAGCAATTAAAGGGCTTCTATTACACGGTTCGAACAGGTAGCGTTTCTGGGGCAGCAAAAAAAATAGGACTCACTCAGGCTGCAATTACTTTACAAGTTCAATCATTAGAGAGAGACCTTGGTATAAAACTTTTTAAGCGAGATGGTAAAAAGATTACATTAACCGAGTTGGGAAAAATTTTTTATATCCAATCATCTCACTATGTGCATGGAATAGAAGATTTGTTTGAGGGATTCTCGCAATTTATTAAAACCAAACAAGATAATATAGTTGGTATCGCCTCTAATCACGCAGGCATTTCCTACATTCTTCCTCGCTACATAAAAAAATTTAAAACTGACAATCCTTCGATAAAATTTAAAATCCAAAATCTCTCCAAAGATGAATGCGTCAAAAGACTCTTAAATGATGAGATCGACATGTTTATCTATCCGATTAATGCTGGAGAGGTTCCGAGTGAGTTAGATTTTTTTCCAATCGCAAAGTATCAGCCAATTTCATTGGTAAAAAAAGATCATTTTTTAGCTAAGAAAAAGAACTTAACACTTGCCGACATAGCAAAATTTGAACTCGTGCGCATCGATCCACATTTAATTACATTGCCAGCTTTCGAAGAGTTAATAAAAGTTCATAAACTCCGCAGCAACATCGAATTTGAAATGTCTGATTGGGAAATTATAAAAAAATTCGTGAAGGCTGATATCGGAATTGCCATCATCTCTAACATCGTCCTTGAGGGAGAGCAAGATGGTGAATTAATTGGGAGAGCTTTGACTGATTATTTCCCTGAGATGACTTATGGAATTCTAATTAAGAAAGGACGAATATTAAAAGGCCTATCAAAAAATTTCTTTGATCTTTTAACCACGGAGAAAATGTTACAAATACACCAAAGCTCACATCTTTAGAATTCAAAAATTCATTAAAAAATGAGACGTCTTATTGCAGGTAGCCCTTCGAGCACACTAGGAACTTTTTTAAGTGCGGCAGGAAGTAGTTTTGCGCATTATTCAACAAAAAGATCTGAACATTTCGATCCTAATCAGTTGGTTGAGTTTACTAGATTGATGACGATTCCAGAACAAGGTTCTACATCTCCTCTTATATCTGGCCTGATAAGTAAATTAACTCCCTATCCTCATGGCCCTAGAGTTGATTCTGGTCAAATATTACAAGTTGGAATAGAAGATATTGAATTAACAAAAAAGGACAAGCTTGGACAACTGGTTGTGGCTTCTAATGGTGAGATTACAGTTCGTTATGGAAAGATAGGGATTGCAGCATCAGAAGCAGTAAATCCAAAAGACTTATTACAAAATAATCTGGTTATTCCTAGCAGATCTTTTGGTGTTTTAGATGTTCAAAAACATGTACCATTTTTAATAGAAACAAAAACAAATGAAGAGGCTATAGTGATTGCCGCATGCAAGTTGTCCAGAGTTCCAACTCATGAGGAAAATATCCAAAGATACTCTTTGGTTAAGGTAGCTGATTTACCAGAAGATGTTGCCAAAAGAACCTCTTTAAAGCTACAAGACAAAATTTTTAACGACCGTAAAAATGAATATTTTTATGAAGAAATAACATCCAAGGTTTATAAGCCTACCGAGTATAATATGAGCAGTGGTACATTGATGAACTTTGAAAGTGATGATAAAAAAGATGATACTACAACCGCCTCACACTATCACCCAGGAGAAAGAAGTTTACACATTTTTACAACCAAAAAACCAGCTGGGGTAACATTAAATTTTTGTGGAATTGCTGAAAATCCTGATGAAAGAAAAGATTGCGAGAAGCGTGTAGAATTTCCACCAAACTCTTATTTAGTATTAAACTTTCCTCCATACACTCATCACAAATTTTATGGCGATTTCGTTTGTCTGAGCGTTCATCCAAGAGAAGGAACTAGGCTTATAGAAGCGGTTCAGGCAGGAACTTTACCCGGAGGCTTTCTGGAAAGTGCTACAGTGTTTTCAAATACTGATAAAACTCAAAAAAATGATAACTGGAAAATGGCAATGCCAGCAAACGACTACACTTCTAAGCATGAATCAGAATCAACAGTCTCGAAGCAAGTAGTGGAGAATGAGACTCTACAGGATCCAGAAACTCCATCCACAGCACTACACCAACCAAAAATATCTAGAGCTAAAAGGGCTCTGAGAACTAAAAATTGATGTGCTAACTCCAGATTTCATCGCCTCCATCGCTGCCTTCTTTACCATGATTGGCTATCTGCCTCAGGCAATCAAAACCATTAAAACACGCGACACGAAAGCCATCTCGTTTTGGATGTATTTTTTTACTCTGGTTGGGGTAATTTTTTGGCTAATTTTTGGTTTGATGATTGGCAATCTTCCGATAATTCTGAAGAACATTGCGGTAATAATTCTGGGAGGGACAATCTTTGCGATTAAGACAATTCACATAGTGAGGGATGCGGAAGATATCAAAAAATCTAAGATTTTTTGCGCTAAGCCACTTAAGATTTTGCGGAAACTTTTTAAGAAAATTTAAACTATTCTGAATTCAGTAACCACCCTCACCCACTCCTTAGTAGCCTTAGGAAGAGAGTTACTTACAAAGCCAAAATCACTAACGATTCTGAAGTTGAGTAATGCCTCAATTACTCAGCTAAAAATTTCTCAATTTCAAGTGCGGCCATGCATCCCATTCCGGCTGCTGTTACTGCTTGGCGGAAAATTTTGTCTTTAATGTCACCTGCAGCAAAGACACCGGTAATATTTGTTGCGGTTGAGTCTGGTTTGGTTTTGATGTAACCTTCTGCATCAATTTCAATGCCGGTATTTTTAAAAATATCTGAGTTTGGTTTGTGGCCAATGGCGACAAAAATTCCGTCTATTTTCATTTCACGAATTGTGCCATCGATTGTGTTTTTAAGCCTTGCCCCAGTCACTGATTTAGGCGCTTCCGATCCCAAAACCTCATCCAAAGCATGATTCCAAATCACTTCAATTTTTGGATTTTTAAATAAGCGATCTTGCAGAATTTTTTCTGATTTGAATTTGTTGCGACGATGAACTACGTAAACTTTGGAGGCGTGGTTAGTTAAATAAAGAGCCTCTTCAACCGCACTATTTCCCCCTCCAACAACTATCACTTCTTTTTTCTTGAAGAAAAATCCGTCGCAAGTTGCGCATCCAGAAACGCCAAATCCTTGAAACTTTTTCTCCGATGGGAGTCCTAGCCATTTTGCTTGTGCGCCAGTTGCAATCACAACCGCATCAGCTTCGTAAAGATCACCTGACTCGCCAGTTAGCTTGAATGGTCGTGAAGAAAAATCGACCTGAATGATGTGATCGTGGAAAATCTTGGTTCCAACATGAACCGCTTGTTTTTCCATTTGTTCAACTAGCCAAGGCCCTTGGATCGCATCGGCAAAACCTGGGTAATTCTCGACATCAGTTGTGATGGTAAGCTGCCCACCCGGTTGTGATCCGTTGATGATGATTGGCTCTAAATTAGCGCGAGCGGCGTAAATTGCGGCTGTGTAGCCAGCTGGCCCTGAGCCGATAATTGCAACTTTTGTTTTGTGAGTGTTTGTCATTGTTAGAGCCTGTATTTAAATTCAGAATTGTAGAAGCTGTATTTACCTTGCTTTGCGACTCTAAAAAATATTTTGTCGTAAATCAAACCCGCTTTGACACTGCAATAGCAAATCTGGTAGCGCCTTTAATAAAGCCGGAAAGTATAGTAAAACAAGCAAGATCTTTAGCATTATTTGCATAACCAATCTCTCGATGCTCCAGCTCTTCATCACGAAATTGGGAAATTTTTTGCTTCAATTCATACACCTGTTTTGCGTCATCTAAACCCACTTCGTCATCAAGAAATTTTATTTGCTCTTGGTAATGCTCATCAATCACCTCTTCAACCGCAGTTGTACAAACCATCGCAGCTTTTTTATCGATTAAACCAGTAACAAAACCGAGCGCGAAACCGCCAACTTTCCACAAGGGTTGCATTATGGTTGGTCTGACTTGGTGTTTTTTAATTTCATTATCGAAGTAAGAAAAATGGACATCTTCCTGCTCTTTCATATGCTTAACCAACTCTAGAGTTTCGTGATCTTTCTTAATCTTTAATGCCGCTATTTGGCCATCATAAATCACCTTCGCCCCCATCTCACCGGCGTGATTAACGCGAATAATTTCGTGAAGTTTTTTTTGAAAATAATTCATGATTACGTAAGTTCACACTGGATCCCGGATAGCTAGGCAATCGGTTCAAACAAATTTGAGTTGAGATTGAAAGCCATAATCTTGCCTTCCTCGATATTGAAATGCCAACCATAGACATTCAGTTTTTTTTCCGTCATTCGCTTAGCAATGTAGGGATAGGCCATGAGATTGCGCAATGAGATTACGATTGATTCATATTCGCATGACACTTGCTGCTCTTCTTCACCTTTATCTAACATTTTACCCTTAACAGCATCACGAGCTTCACTTGCAACAGAAAGCCATATTTTCATAGATTCGGAAAGTCCGCCAGTAGTTGCGGTAAACTTTTCTGACATCATCATTTTCATACTCTCGCATTTAGCATGACCAAGCACGACGATGTTGTCGACCTGAATGTCGTTTACGGCATATTCAATGGCTGACAAAATTCCATGAACTCCGTTTGCGTTATGTTTCGGTACTATTCCACCAACATTACTGACAACGTATAATTCACCTGGATTGGCAGCCATAATCTCTGCTGGGGCAAGCCTTAGGTCAGAACAAGTTATTACCATGGTTGATGGTTTTTGCCCTTGAGCCATCTGATGCCCTATTACGTCTTTTTTTTGCTGAAATGTTGTAGCTTTAAAAACTCTAAAACCACTGATTAATTTTCCGATTTCTGACATAAATTTTGAGTAATGTTATACTTTGACAACGTGATTTATGGAACCTCTGAAAAACCATCTTTTTTTTGTAATTTTGTCGTCAGACCAATTTGCTCACGAGCACGTACCTCTAAGTACGCTTACCTGCTCGCAAACTGATCTTCCTAAAAATGCCTCGAAAAATCCAGGTTTTTCAGAGGTTCCTTATTTTTGTTCGACGGCTTTTTTAGAAGATTTTTGATTGCAATTACTAAGAAAAAAAATCAGACAAAGGGATGGAAAGTTTTTTCATGTTTTATTCTTTTTGTGTGATGAAATTATACCAAATCTAAAATCTGTGACATGTTCTTTAAAGATGATGATGGAAATTAATTTAAAATTTGTAACACATTATATAAATGAAAAAACATTTAAAATTAAATCAGATTATTAATTTACAAAAAGCTTTGGAAGCAATAGGATTCAGAATTACTGCGCATGACAGCGTTTTACAAATCATTGGATTCTCAAGTAAAAAACATGCTAAGCCGCAGGAGGATTTTAACGAAGAAGAAAAATATGATGATGAGAAAAATGACGACTCTCTTGCGCTAGAAAGACTCGAAAATCTTCTACAAAGGGGCCGTTGCAAATCTAACTTTTTCATAAATTTAAGATCAAAAGTTTTTGCGAGTCAGAAAAGCAAAAGTTTTTGTTGGAATTTCTTGGTTTTTTGAGCTTTTGAGGGCTCATTTTTTGGTTAGTTTTGGTATTTTGGTGTTTTG
>CAMDJN010000070.1 GCA_945900795.1 Rickettsia typhi
GAAATTGCATATTTCTGACTTCACCTTTTTGGTAAAAATTTGCTCGGAGAATGACGCTGTATCACTTGATACAGCTTACATATCTCTGTCGCAATTTTTCCTCAAAAATGCTTCGTCATAAATATGCAATTTCATGCTGATATGCTATACCTCTAAGTGCGCTTACCTGCTCGAAAATTTGTTGCCTAAAAATTTCTAAAAAAAATCTAATTTTTAGAGGTTCCCTAAAGACACGCTCTGGAGAAAAACATTTAGAGAAAAACATTTTCCAGACGGTCTGGAAAATGTACCAAAAATACCTTTTAACCCAGACCTGTCATCAGAATCCAGACTCTAGTGTCGGAAGATTTGTAGCGGGTTCCGAAGCCCGTTCCTGAGAGGATTTTTTTCCAAACACATGTTAAAAAATAAATTTTTCCAATCATTTTTAGTCGGAGCCCTAGTCAATTTGGCCTTCGCGCCATTTAATTTTTTTCCGGCCGCAATAATTTCTTTGTCGGCTTTCTACTTCTTGCTCGAAGGGCCTGCGCCAGAACCTTTCACCAAAAAGAAATTTGGTAAGAATGTAATTTTCTGGTTAGGATTTTTTTATGGATTCGGTTATTTTCTCGCCGGAATTTATTGGATTTCTATTTCTCTTCTCGTCGACGCAAAGCAATTTGCCTGGTTAATACCATTCGCGTTAACCTTTATTCCATCAGCGCTTGCGCTCTATTTTGCGTTATTTGCGGTGAGTTACAAATTCATCATTTGCAAATATTCTCTCAAAAATTCCTACCAAAAAATTATTATTTTTTCCTTACTTTGGTTGTTACTTGAAGTACTTCGCTCTGTTTTGTTCACCGGATTTCCCTGGAATTTACTTGGTTACATATGGATGTTTGATGTGCGATTTGCCCAGTCAGCAAGTATCTTTGGAGTTTATGGATCAAGTTTTTTTGCTGTTTTGGTTTGCCTTTTCCCCGTTTTATTTTTGGGAAAGAAACTTGCATTCGGAGACAAAATTTTTTCCGCAACGATTCTATTACTCTTCGTTGTAAATATTGTTTACGGATTTTGTCGCGTTGATGACAGCAAGTTAGAGATCGACGGAAAAGCTAGGTTGCGCATGGTTCAAGCTAATATTAAGCAGGAGATGAAATGGGATCCGCAGGAAAAATTTCTGAATTTTAAAAAACATATCGAGCTTACAAATTCACAAGATCTTCGAAATATTTCTGCTGTTATTTGGTCGGAAACTTCTGTGCCTTACGTGATTGATAATAATCCTGAATTGCTGGATAATCTTAGAGTCGCAACTCCGAAAGAAGGGGTTTTAATAACTGGGGCAATACGGGCTACGCAAAGTAATGAGGCGGTTGAAAATGTTTGGAATAGTGTTTTTGTTTTAGACCAAAATGGTGTGGTTGACTTCTATGACAAACACCATCTTGTGCCTTTCGGAGAGTATGTTCCGCTGCAAAAATTCTTACCTTTTGTTGAAAAAATTACTGATGGAGCAGTTGGATTTAGCGAAGGAGATGGGGCGAAAACTATTACCATAAAACCTGCATTAGATGGCTCACATCAAGGTTTCTCGTTTAGTTCTTTAGTTTGTTATGAAGTAATTTTCTCCAAAGAAGTTCTTGATAAAAATTCAATGCCAAATCTTTTTGTTAACTTAACAAACGATGCCTGGTTTGGCAGAAGTAGCGGGCCATATCAACATCTCGCCATGTCAAGAATGCGTTCGATCGAATATGGAATTCCTCTAGCTCGTGTTGCTGGAACTGGTATCAGCGCCTTTGCAGACCCTTTTGGCCGAATAGTAAAAAAGATCGGATTGAACGAAGAAGGGATAATCGATGTTGATTTAATTAAAAATCTTGAACCAACATTTTACGCTAAGAATGGTGATTTAGCATTGATTTTGTTGGTTGTATTAAGTCTGTGCAGTTTGTTTATACCGAATCTGATTCAACGTACCAATCTTTTTTATCAGATTCGGTATATCGGGGATCCCCGCAAGCCAAGAATTATTGGGGCGCGACTCGTGTCGCGTACAAAATAAAAACTTATACCCGATCAACTTCTTGAAGTTGGTTGGGTATATTTCACGATATCAAAAACCTAAATCCTAAATTTATTACAAATGATCCCTCGCTATTCACGTCAAGAAATGACCAAAATTTGGTCAGAAGAAAATAAATACCAAATCTGGTTTGATATTGAAATATATGCTCTCGAAGCATTTGAGCAATTAGATATCGCTCCAAAAAATACTGCGAAAAAAATACGCGAAAATTTCCAAAAATCCGGCGGAAAGTTTGATGTAAATCGCATCAATGAAATTGAGAATATTACCAAGCATGACGTAATTGCCTTCCTTACTCACCTAGCTGAGCTGGTTGGAGAAGATTCTCGTTTCATACATTTAGGAATGACCAGCTCTGACGTGCTTGATACTTGTCTCTCTGTTCAGCTTTCTCAAGCCTCTGACCTTCTGATTTCTGATTTAGAAAGACTTTTATCCGTAATTAAAAAACGTGCATTCGAGCACAAAAATACCATTTGCGTTGGACGTTCTCATGGCATCCATGCTGAGCCTACAACATTCGGAATAAAACTTGCACGCTTCTACGCCGAATTCTTACGCAATCTCGAGCGCCTAAAAATTGCCAAAAAAGAAATTTCGGTTTGTGCGATTTCAGGTGCAGTCGGAACCTTTGCCAATGTTGATCCTATTGTTCAAAAGTACGTTGCAGAAAAATTGGGATTGGAAGAAGAATTGGTTTCAAGTCAGGTAATTCCTCGCGATCGTCATGCTGCATTTTTTGCTACTCTTGGTGTCATCGCCTCTTCAATTGAAAATCTCGCGGTTGAAATTAGGCATTTGCAACGTACGGAGGTTTTGGAAGCGGAAGAATTTTTCTCTAAAGGTCAGAAGGGAAGCTCTGCAATGCCTCACAAAAGAAATCCGGTTTTGAGTGAGAATTTAACTGGCTTGGCACGCATTGTGCGCAGCGCGGTAATTCCTGCTCTAGAAAATGTTGCCCTGTGGCATGAGCGCGACATTTCACATTCTTCCGTCGAAAGAATGATTGCTCCTGATACTACTGTGACGCTAGATTTTGCGTTGGTTCGTCTTGCTTTTATGATGGAAAATCTCGTCATTCATCCGCAAAATATGCAGAAGAATTTGGATAAGTTGGGAGGATTAGTTTTTTCTCAGAGAGTGCTGTTAGCTTTAATTGAGGAAGCAAAAATTTCTCGCGAAAATGCTTACAAAAT
The DNA here is from genome assembly GCA_945900795.1 of Rickettsia typhi. Taxonomy (GTDB): domain Bacteria; phylum Pseudomonadota; class Alphaproteobacteria; order Rickettsiales; family UBA1997; genus UBA2645. The sequence goes on from CAMDJN010000070.1 coordinate 3,271, forward strand.
TGTTCAGGATAACGCGATGAAAATTTGGTCTAGCGGGGACGATGTTGAGTCGGATAGCTTCCTAGAGCTACTGAAGTCAGACGTGGAAGTAGTTGAAAAATTGGGAATAAAAAAACTCGAAGAAATTTTTGATGTTAACTATCACACCAAAAATATTGAGAAGATTTTTAAGAGAGTGTTTGCCTAGGAGGCGCCCTAGGATTTAGTTTCTTCTTTGGACAGAATCTGAAAAAAGTTTGACATTAAGAATCGCTTCTAGTGTTTTTCTGACCAAGCGTTTTCCCTAGGTTTTTGCTGGGAGAGCCAAAAAATTCTGAAACTTCAGAAGCTAGCAATAAACCAATCATCCAACATTACTTAACTAGGATCTATGACAAAAAAACATAATCGTACCGCATTTTCTTTGATCGAACTTTCAGTAGTGATTCTAGTGATTGGTCTGATCGTTGCGGGTATCTCTCAAGCGGGTCGTTTGGTTGCCAAATCTGCACTTACTTCAGCTCGTGCAATGACAAAAAATTCTCCAGCTGCTTTAGCTGAGGGTATGACGCTTTGGTTAGAAACAACTTTGGAGGAGAGTTTTCCAGCGGCTGTAGCAAATGACGGTATTGCGGTTACTCAGTGGAACAACATTAACCCAACAGATACCCAAGCGCTTCTTTATAACGCAAGTGAAGTCACGAATCCTCCACTCTACGTTTTAAAAGCTCAAAACGGTCTTCCTGCCGTTAGGTTTGATGGAGCAAATGATATATTGACCATTGGCGGAGCTGCATCTTCGGGTACTGGATCCGTTCTTGGTAGCGCGAATTCATCTTACACTGTGTTTGTAGTTTTTAATCGAACTGGCATTACTGGTGCTAATCAAGTGTTGATCGGTTCTGCTAATACTACTGGAGCTGCTCAAAATACATTTGCCGTAGGTACTGCTGGTACAAATATGACTACACTCGTGAATCGTTGGAATGTTGATGCTGTTGGAACTAACAATGCTATCGGAACTCTTGGTGCGGCGATAGCTGGTACAAACTATACAATAGCATCCTTCGTATACGATAACACGATCGCTTCTGCTGGCGCACCTACCATCGCTTCCAGAACAATTTTTGTAAATGGGTCTACTGCAACACTTACTTACGGTATTGGCGGAGCTCTTGCAAACAGAGCTAGTCCATCTGCTCCAGTAGTAATAGGGGCTCAAATACTAACTTCTCCTACCAACACTGAAACAGCATTTCTTAACGGAAACATATCCGAAATCATAACTTATAATCGCCCTTTAAAAACTGCTGAACGCAGAGAAATCGAAGCTTATTTGGGTAAAAAATGGAAGATAAAAGTTAGCTAAAAATTATTCACTTTTCTTAAAAGGCCAGCAATTCGAAAGGGTTGCTGGCCTTTTTTATTTTCATGATTCTTTTTAACATCCTAACATGAGCCAATCGCTAGCAATAAATTGGTTTGGGGCCATTACGCTTCTTAAAAAAGAAGTGCGTCGTTTCCTTAAAGTTTACCACCAAACACTGTTTTCTCCAGTCATCAACATCATCCTATTCCTAGCTGTATTTTCAATTTCAGTTGGACATCATATTGAAAAAGTTGGTGAGGTTCCTTTTGCTGTTTTTGTATCTGCGGGATTGATAATGATGGCTGCAATGCAGAATTCTTTTGCTAACAGCTCTTCTTCTTTTGTGATGGGGAAGGTGATGGGATTCATCGTTGATTATCTTATTCCTCCACTCGGAGCATTCGAACTTCTCTTTGCTTTTACTATCGGTGCAGTTCTGCGCGGAATATGCGTCGCCATAGTAGCTGTGATAACAATTTCATTCTTTGTTTCGCTCACAATTCATAGTTTTTTCTATGTCATTTTTTTTCTCTTTTTTGGTTGTATGTTTCTTGGATTGCTTGGAGTTTTATGTGGCATAAAATCGGAGACTTTTGATCAAATGTCTGCGATGACGAGTTATGTCATAACTCCTCTCACATTTCTTTCCGGTACTTTTTATTCTACCAATTCCTTGCCAGAGTTTTGGAAATCAGTCTCACATTTTAACCCATTTTTCTACGTAATTGACGGCTTTCGTTTTGGCCTTACCGGATATAATGACGGAAATTTATATGTAGGAATGGTCTATATTTTTTGTCTCAATCTTGTCTTGCTAATTGTACTTCACGCTATGATTAAGAGTGGTCGCGGCATTAAGCAGTAATCTTTATTTAGTTTTCATATGTCAGAAATTTTTGAAAAAATTCAGCAAACCATTTTAGGTAATGATGTTGTGCTTTACATGAAGGGTACGAAAGATTTTCCTCAATGTGGATTTTCCGCAAGTGTTGCTCACATCCTAACGCAATTAGGAGTAAAGTTCTTCGATGTCGATGTGTTGCGAGATCCAGAAATTAGAGAAGGAATAAAAGAATTTTCCGATTGGCCGACGATTCCTCAGCTTTACATCAAGGGTGAATTTCTAGGTGGGTGTGACATTGTGAAAGAGATGTTTCAAGCGGGTGAGTTACAACAAATACTTAAAGAAAAAAATATTATCGCGTAACGCTAATGACGGATTTTGCAGTTGAAATTTCTGACCTCAACAAAACCTATAACGAGTCCAAAAAATCTCCTGCGAAAGAAGCGCTAAAATCCGTAAATCTACAAATCAAAAAAGGATCATTTTTTGGCCTCCTAGGACCTAATGGTGCAGGAAAATCAACCATCATAAACATCCTAGCCGGTCTCGTTAACAAGACTTCCGGCCTTGTAAAAATTTGCGGTATCGATCACAGCCAGCAAAAAACTAAGTTCAGCATTGGCGTAGTCCCACAAGAACTCATCCTCGATCCTTTCTTCAACGTTTATGAAACTCTGGAAATTTATGCAGGATATTACGGGATCAGAAAATCAAATCGTAGAACTGACGAAATCATTGAAGCTCTTGGCCTCAAGGACAAAGCCAAGTCTGCGCCAAGAAGTCTTTCCGGAGGAATGCGTAGACGTTTACTTGTTGCAAAGGCCTTAGTACATAATCCTGAAATTTTGGTTTTAGATGAGCCAACTGCCGGTGTTGATGTAGAATTACGTAACCAGCTGTGGAATTATGTGAAGAAGTTAAATGAGTCTGGAACTACAATTCTTCTAACTACGCATTATCTCGAAGAGGCGGAGGAGTTGTGTGACGAGATTGCAATTATCAACCATGGCAAAGTGATTGCGCATGACAGGAAAGAAGTGTTGATGCAGTCTATTTCAAGAAAAGAGCTGATTATTTCTGGAGCGAAGGAGATTGATCGTGGGATAGTAAAGTGGTTTCCGAATCTTAATATTTCTTTTCCTACCAATGAGAAAATTTCTATCACTTACGATCCGAAACAAACTGAGATAGAAAAAATTCTTCAAACTATTTCTGAACAAAAAATACAAATCACAGACATACAAACAAAGCAGCCCGATCTAGAGGAAATATTTAAGTTTTTAGTAAAAAATCCTGGTGAATTCAATCTCCCAGCGCAACCAAATTCATCGTTTTAGTTTTATAAAAAACCTCAAAAGGAGTTCTAAAATTTAAACATTTTCTTGGCTGGTGATTCACGATATTTTCAACTTGGTTTGCAAGCTCTTGAGTTAAAAGTTTATGGTCAAA
>CAMDJN010000071.1 GCA_945900795.1 Rickettsia typhi
CAGAAATAAGTATTTATTCCCAACTTCTCATGTGAACAAAACTCAGTTCCGCGATCAAAGGTAATCGATTCAACTGAAGTTCTTGGTAATGATTTAAAGGTTCCATTAATGCCGCCAACAACACTAGCTGTAAGCTTGCTTCCATTACAAACTAGCTTAGCAAAGCGAGATTTTCGTTCAACGAGAGTCGTGAGATTGTTGGATTTAAAGCAGGTAAAGATAACCAGATCTCCTTCCCAATGTCCTATTTTACTACGTCCGTCAATGTTAGCTGGACGAGAGGAAATTGGAATTGCGTTTGGAATTATTTCTCTCTTCGGTTTTCTATCCAACTTTTTCAAACGAGTTGGTTGTTTTCGAGGTAGGAGTTTGGGCCAGCTTCAGGCTGGATCAAGTAAACATAATCAAAATCCATCACTTGCTGCTGATGTCGCCCCATGGCCGCTTGATTGGAAAGATAAGGAAAGATTCTACCACTTTGCCGGACGTGTTTCTGGCATCGCGCAAATGCTTGGTATTGCGATCAGGTGGGGTGGCGATTGGAACGGAAACAATGATCTCAAAGACCAAACATTTTACGACTTACCACACTTTGAACTAGCGCAGGAATAGTTATGGCAAAAACACAATTCCTGACACAGCTCTTGGAGTTCTTCAAAGACAATAACGGCAACAATTCTTCAAAGAGATTAGGTGGTTTATATTGCTTGGCGCAAGGCTCGCTGATGAAGCTCGTTTTGTTCTGCTATGGTCTTAATCACGCAACCGCTACTTCATTCAACAAACTCGATCACTGTGCAGATTCAATGATCTATGTTGGTGCAGGATTGCTTGGCTGGGGAGTCGTAGAGCTTTTAGGTAAGAAGAAAAAATGATCACCAATTTACTCTCGAGAATAGCGGCTATCGCCGGAGCCATAATCGCCATTTTTACCATCGGAAATTTCTGCGGTAAAAAATCACAAAAAACCAAGCAGCTTGAAGAAGATTTTACAGATGCGATTGAGTCAAAAAAACGTCAGCAAATTCGCCGTAATGACGACATTACTGCTGTGCGCAAACGGATGCAGAAATATGTCCGCAAGTAGCAGTCTTTCTGTCTTTGGGCAAATCCCATAACGATTACCGAAGAGGAATTTAACAGCTTAACTGAGGAGACCTTACGTCAAATCGACAATTTTAATCAGGAGTTTGAGAGGCATTGCGGTCAATAATGGCAAGGCTTCAGATAGTTTAGAAATCTTCTTTATTCCACTTGATAGACGTTTTAGCCAAAGTAATCATTTGGTTTATGTAAATGTGACAGGAGTAATGTTGCAGAATTCTGTAAGAAAAAAGTTAGAATTTTCCAAGAATTGCCCTTGTTACTTTTGGATAGGAAGATCTCTCATCGAGCCAGATATCAACAAAAAGACGGGAAAGTTTTGGGTCGGAAATTTTACCAGTAGGTTCACCGTTATGAAACATGATCACGCCTTGTGAAGGGATAAAAACAGCAATTTTTTCGTCACCTTTCCTTACAGAGCGGAAGATTGTTTTAAGGCTCTCCAGGTAACTACTTTCTTCTTGTTTGCTTAATTCATGAAGTCGTTTGATTTCAGTAATAGACCTTTGCGCCAGGTCTTCACTGCTGAAATTCATGTTATACTTGATACGAATGGCGAAGCTTTTATCGTAAGAAAATCCCACCCCTTCCGACCAAAGTGAAATGTCATAAACCTTTATTCCCAGAAACTTTAGAGTTGCTGATCCAACTAAAAATGACCGCTCAAATGACTTGTGAATTGTTGTGGGAATTTCTGTAGAAGATTTTGACTGACTGGCTAAAGCCATGACTGGGAAGAGAAGCAGCATGACTAGAAAAAATTTTACCAAATATTTCATAAAATTTTCTGCAATTCGAACTGCACAACATCGGTTCTCCCTGAATTAAAGCCCGCGATACAGTAACAGAGATAGAAGCGCCATTTGCGTAAAAATTCTTCGGAAAAACCCAAAGCTCTTACTTCATCACGCTTAGTGTCAAAGCGCTCAAGCCAGATTGCGAGCGTCTTAGCGTAATTCGGGCCGAAGGCAAATTCGCTTTTTACTTCAAATCCGTGATCTTTAGATAGCTTACGAATAACCGACTTTGAGGGCAGGAAGCCACCAGGAAAAATATGTTTTTGGATGAAGTCGACGCGATTACGATAATCTTTAAAAATCTGTTCATCAATTGTGATAATCTGCAAGACCGCTTTGCCGGTTGGTTTTAAAGTATCCCACAAAACCTTAAAATATCTTTCCCAGTATTCTTTGCCAACAGCTTCAAACATCTCGATTGAAACCACGTTGTCATGCGGCGTTTTTTCGTCGCGATAATCTTGCAATTTGATGTCGCAAAGATTTTCTAATCCAAACTTTTTTAAGCGATTTAAAGCGTAATCACGCTGCTTTGATGAGATAGTTAGGCAGGTAGTTTTTCTGCCGGACTCAGCAGATTTTTGTGCAAAACCTCCCCATCCGCAGCCAATTTCTAAAACATTTCCAGCATTAAGCTTGGACAAAATGCGCTGATATTTTTTTTGCTGCGCTTCTAGCAAAGAAGCCTCTTCATCCTCAAAAATCGCACTGGAATAGGTCATGCTTTCATCGAGCCAAAGCTGGTAAAAATCATTGCCCAAGTCGTAATGCGCGCGGATGTTTTTTTTACTACCTCTTAAGGAATTTTTAGTGAAGAAGCTTTTGAAGAAAAGCAATAAAGCCTGCAATTTTCGTGCGTGAAAAAAGTCTTCTAAAGCGTGAGAATTGAGCGTTAAAAATGTTAGAAAATCAGCAAGGTTTGAACTATCCCAAAAGCCTTCCATATAGGCTTCGCCGAACGCGACATCTCCCCCAGAAATCACCCAATCCATCACCCGATCATCTTTGATTCTAACATCAGAAACTGGTCCAGAATTTTTACCGATAAAGTTTTTAGTTACGCCGTCAGGCGTTGTAACTGCTAGAGTGCCGTAGTCACAATTTTTTAAAGCACTCCAAATAAGATCATAATTTTTCATTTGGATATCGTGAGTTTAAAAGGCTTGATGCTTGGCTTGGGAACATATTTGTTGCCCTTAGTCCAAATCTTTAATGCTTGCCAGTGAATTAAAAAAACTACTTTGAAGGTCATCAAAGGAATCGACAAAAGTTGTTTTAGTAGTAAGTAATCAGAAGGCTTTACCTTCATACAAATCACGCTGGTTAGAAGGTTTTTTTGACCATGATCGGAAAAATAATTGATCCAAGCCATGACTTTTTTCTGATTAAAAATGAAGCGAAATTTATAGCTTCCTTTCACTTCAAAAAATGGTGAAACGTGGAAATTTTTTTTAGCTTCAAACCATTGATTGGGGCCAATTTGAGAGTGATCTTGATTGAAGATAAGGTAGTTGTGATTCTCGCCAAAAGTGTTGTTCACCTCAGCCAAAACAGCGATCAGCTTTTCCTTCTCATCAAAGCAATACCAAAAACTTACCGGATTAAACACGTAGCCAAAAACTCGTGGATGGGTTAGAAGAAAAATCCTTTTGGTTTGGTGATTGAGATTGTGATCAGATAAAGTTTTTCTAATCCAAAGCTCAAGGCTTGAACCATCGCGTTTACCGTGATCTTTGTCGTAAAAACTAAAAAGATTGAAGCGATTCCGCGAGAGTAACTTTGAGGTAATTTTGTGGGTTTTTTTGATGTCAAAACACAGGTAAAAAACGCGATAGGAAAATGCGTTTACGGAAGGTTGGAGTCTTTTATGCCAAACATCCGCAAGGCAAAGTGAGAAGTTACTTAGTTTTGCCATGGCGCCATCACTCCCAGTTTATTGATTGCGCTGAGCGCCGAAGAAATTCCATCTTCGTGGAATCCATATTTCTGGTAAGCTCCGCAAAAATAGAGACGATCAGTTCCTTGAATTTCTGGGATACGTTCTTGAGCCGTAACCGCTGTTGAATCAAAGACTGGATGCTCGTAAACAAATCGAGCAAAAATTTTGTTAGAATCGATTTCTTGGTTAGGATTTAGAGTGACGAAGAGAGGAAATTTGTGATCGATATTTTGCAGATTATTCATCCAGTAAGTTACCGAGATTCCATTCGACTTCTGACGATTATTTGCATAAACCCAACTTGCCCAAGCTCTTTTAGCTCTAGGCATCAAAGATTGATCGCGATGCAAAACCGCAACATTTTTCTGATAAGTAAATTTGGAAAAAACTTCTTGCTCTTGTTTGGTTGGATTTTTGAGCACTTTTAAAACCTGATCACCGTGACAGGCGAATAAAACCGAATCAAACTTCTCTTCACCCTTTCTCGATTTAACCAACAAGCAATCCGAGCAACGCTCAACCTCAAGCGCGGCATCGTTAAGGCTTGCTGCATCGCCAATTTTAGCGGAGATTTTTTTTACATATTCGATCGATCCACCATTAACGGTGTACCATTGCGGCTGATCTGCAACTGTGAGCAATCCATGATTTTTGAAGAAGCGCACGAAACTTTGCGCCGGATAGCTCAACATCACTTCCAACGGACAACTCCAGATCGCACCCGACATCGGTAAGAGATAAAATTCACGGAAATAACTCTTTACGCCCAAGTCATCGAGCAAGTTGGCGAGAGTGTAGTCAGCGTTGAATGGGCGATTCAAAACATCTTCTGCCTTTTTGTTAAAGCGCATAATATCGCGCAGCATTTGCCAGAATTGAGGATTCAGCAGATTCTTTAATTGCGCAAAAACTGTCGCCAAATTTGTTCCGGCATATTCAATCCGACCCTCGTCAATCTTTGCCGCAAATGACATATTGCTCTTGCCGCAATCAACCTGAAGTAGCTCAAAAAAACTTTTTAGATTGGGGTAGGTTTGATGATTAAAAACGATGAAACCTGTATCGACGGGGATTTTTTTGCCGTCATAATCAACCGTCACTGTGTTGGAATGTCCGCCAAGGTAATCGTTTTTTTCGTAAAGTTTGATGCGATATTTATTGTCAAGAAAGTATGCCGCAGATAGACCGGATATGCCGGAACCAATGATCGCAATTGATGGATTTTTATTCATGGGCCAGGGTTTTTCGATCCGATGGCGAAGCTTCTTTTTCGATGCGAAAAACTGCTAATTTGTAATCAGCTAAAGCTTCCTGATATTTTTCCGACATTTCGAAAACTGCCGCTTTCGAAGCGGCGGTATCTTGTTCGCGCAAATTAACCAAAAAAAAGTTGCTGGCTCCGTGAGAAAATTTTTCTCTTTCTGAAGCCTCAAGTAAATCTGCTAACTTAGCCTCTTCAACGAGGTTATCATGCATCTCAATGATGTTTTTGATGCGGATTTTAATTTGCTCTATCTCAGCACCGATTTTTTCTTCGGTAATTTGCTGCTCATATCGAATTGATTTTAACCTCGATTCGGATTCTGCGAATTTACCCTTAGCCTCTCTTTGCTGCAGTGGAATTGAGAAGTTTAGATTTGCATAATTGTTGGCTTGAGACCTTGAATTAGGCCCATTTCCCAGATCTTTTGAGGATCCCACGTCAACATCCAACTCAGGTTTAAAAAGATTTTTAGCATATTTCAGCTCACTTAACTGCTCTTCTTTTTTAACGTTTAGAATTCTGATTTCTGGCCTGTTTGAAAGAGCCAATTCCAAATCACTTTTTGCTTGGTGATCTGCAATTTCTTGCAAATAAAATTCAATATTTGGTAGCTGGTTTTTTTGTGGAGTTACCGGCAATCCGCGATCATTACGCCAATATAAAGATAGGTAGATTGCGCTATTTTCAAAATCCTGACGAGCCTTTGCCAAAGCGCTTTTGCGACGCAAAATGTTTTTTCTGTTTTCGTGAACAATTATTTGGGCAACATCGCCTTTTTTTAATCTTTGTTCGAGCTGATTTTGGCGAACTAACGATAGCTGATAAAGACCTTCGTAGACTTGATAAATCTTACCACCAACTACCCACTTCCAATAAGTTTTGGTAGCATCGCGCTCTATTTCCATCTTGATATTTTCAAGCTGAATTTTGCTTTCCTGCAAACCAAGATTTGCGAGAATTACGGCAAGCCGATTATCATCTATTCCGCTATTTCTTAACAAAGAAAATTTTGCTCCTGCGCGATATTCGCCGCCGCTATTAGTTCTTAATCCACCTTCGTAATCGGCAAAATCGCCAAAAGATTTTCGATAACCGCCATAGGCTTTTGCACCCAAAACACCTAGCTCTTTTTCAAGTGAAACATCGTAGGTTTTTCCATCATAAAATCCGCGAGTTTTGTCAGAATAATTCTGCTTTAGTTTGATATCAAAAAACCCTTTTGAAGCAAGAACTGAACCCTCTGCGGCACTCACTTTTTCGTAAGCGGATAAAATCTTTGGATAGTTTTTGATCGCGGAATTGGTAACTGATTTTTGTGAAAGCTCATTAATCTCAGAAGCTTGTAAATAGTCGATTTGGCTTACGACAAAAAGCGAAGTTAGTAGTATTTTGGTAAAAGATTTTCTGCAAAAAATACGACCCAATTCCATTTTTATTTACCCCAATGATGGTCTTTGTGATTTGAATCTTTTGCGTGATCAGATTCGTGAGATGGGGCCTTGTCAAAGCTTGGGGGAAAGCTGTTTAACTGCCTCCAAATTTCGTAACCCAGACTAACATTGTTGAGTAAAACCCAGCCATAAGCTTTGGCGCCATGGCGTAAAAATCTTTGTTCAGGCCACTGTTCGTCAGGAGTTCTTTAGACGAGTTGCGCATTAGTACCCTTTAAAAAATAGTTAATAAAAATTCCATCCATCCTTTTCCACTCCAAATCATTAACCCCTCATCCTCTGATGATAGTTCCACAAACCAGCGCTAGCGTTGATGTAAGAGTCATCTTGGCCTT
>CAMDJN010000072.1 GCA_945900795.1 Rickettsia typhi
TTGAATTGGGGTAAAGCCCGAAATCAGCGCCACTGCTAGCATGACGACCAGACAACTAACATGGGGGGTTCCGAATTTTTTGTGTAATTTACTGAAGGTGGCAGGAATTAAACCGTCGCGCGACATCACGAACCAAATTCTTGATTGGCTGTACATCAAGACTAACAACACCGCAACCATCCCAGCAACCGCACCGGTTCCAACCAAAGCTGATCCAACATTGCTGCCATTTTCTCTAAGTGCACGAGCCATTGGTTCGGCATTATTTAGAGAACTAAAGTGAACGATTCCGGTAAGAACCAAGGCCACTACAATATAAATTACTGTGCAAATCAGAAGTGATCCAATGATGCCAATTGGCAAATCACGATTAGGATTTTTTGTTTCTTCAGCAGCGGTTGCAACAGCGTCAAACCCAATGTAAGCGAAGAAAATTGTGGCGGCGCCAACAGCGATTCCGTGCCAGCCAAAAGGAATAAATTCTGCGTAATTTTCCATTTTAATGTGTGGTGCAGCAACGATTAAAAATAGGAAGATCACTACAAGTTTGACCGCGACTAAAATGCGGTTTACTACCACGCTTTCTTTTGTTCCGCGAATGAGTAATGAGCCAACAAATAAAGAAATACAAACGGCGGGAAGGTTGATTATTCCACCATCAAGAGGGGTTTTGGTAAGGTATTCTGGAAGGTTTACTCCGCCTGATTTTAAGACCCCAACAAAATAGCCAGACCATCCCGCGGCTACAGTTGAAGCGCCAACTGTGTATTCGAGAATTAATCCGCAAGCAACTAGCCAAGCGATGAATTCTCCCAGAACTGTGTAGGAGTAAGTGTAGGCACTTCCAGCAACCGGAACCATTGCTGCAAGTTCAGTGTAAGCAAGGCCAGCAAAGATGCAGGCGAGACCGGCTAAGGCGTAAGAAATGGAGATTGCTGGCCCGGCATGTTGCGCGGCGGCAATTCCGGTAAGAACAAAAATGCCAGTTCCAATCGTACAACCGATTCCGAGTAAAATGAGATCAATTGATCCTAAAGTTTTTTTGAGGGATTTTTTTTTGGCACTGGCAAGAATGCTTTCAATGCTTTTTGTGCGGAAGAGTGATTTCATTTAGATGGAGCTTTTTGTTGTTGAGAAAGTTTTTTTGATGCGAGAAATATTCGCATTTTTGCTCTTTGTTCTACAGTTAAGGTAGTGCTTTCATGTGGACTTGTAGGAAAAGTTTTGCATCCAAGTTTAGATGATGGAGACCTAGGATCAGTGGAGTCTACTTCCTCAGGTTTGCCACCAACGTCTTTGGACTCTTCTTCGTATTTTTTTGATGATCTACTCACTGCTCACCACCAAAACTTCATCTGCCGTCTCTTTCGAAATGACTCCATTCGCGAGCAATTCATTAACTGAATCTCTCATTAAAATCATCCCACTTTTTTTATTTATTTCGATGATGGAATTAATTTGTGCAACCTTGTCTTCGCGGATCAAATTGCGGACTGAAGAGTTTGCGAGCATGATTTCGTAAGCAGCGCATCTTCCTCCACCTTGTCTCTTGATTAAACGCTGAGAGATAACGCCTCTGATGGAGTTCGAAACCATGCTGCGGATAGAGGGCTTGTCGTCAGAATTAAAAACGCTGATGATGCGATTAATGGTTTGTGCAGCAGAGCTGGTATGCATTGTTGCTAAAACTAAATGCCCGGTTTCTGCGGCAATTAGGGCCAATTCGATTGTTTCAACATCACGCAATTCTCCAACTAGTATGACATCAGGATCTTCTCGTAAAGCGCCGCGTAGAGCATTTGCAAAGGACTTCGTATTGTTTCCAATTTCGCGTTGGTTGATTAGGCTTTTTTTGCTTTTATGCACGAATTCAACCGGATCTTCGATGGTTACTATGTGATAGGGATGATGATCGTTTATGTGATCAATCAGACCAGCTAAAGTTGTGGTCTTACCACTTCCGGTCGGACCTACCACGAGGATTAGGCCATTTTTAAAGCGTGATAATTGAGAGATAGCTGACGGAGCGCCTAACTCTGTCAGGCTTTTAATTATGGTGGGGATTTCACGAAAGACTAATCCTGGCCCGTAGATGGTAAAAAAAGCATTGCCGCGATAACGTAAAGAAGTGCTGACCTGTATTGAAAAATCTAATTCCCATTTTTCTTCGAAAGTTTTTTTCTGATCTTCCCTTATTAGTGAATGTAATATTGCTAGAATTTGCTCGGAAGTAAAAACAGGTGCGTTTGGAATTGGAATGATGTCACCATCAACGCGGATTGTTGGAGCGTTCCCGCTAGTTATATGGATATCTGAGCAGCCACGTTTGTTGGCGTAGGCAAGAATTTTCTCAATCATTTTGGCATTTCCTAAATTTTTTTCCTTAAGGCTTCCACCCTTTTTTTGATTTGGTCAATGCTGGCAATCTGAACATTGTCGGAGTAATTGTCGATTATTTCGGAATAGAGTTCGATAGCCTTGAGATACTTTTCTGATTTGTCGTAAGTAACCGCGAGATTGTATTTGTAGGCTACGTTGCCTGGATCGAGATCTAAAGATTTTCTAAATAAGGCAATCGCTTGTTCATAATTTTTTGTTTTTTCATGGGCTATTGCGGCTTGGGCGAAGATGTAAGGAGAGTTTGGATTTTGTGCCATCAAGCGAGAAAGTAATGGTATTGCTTCATTTGGTGATTCTTCGATCAGGATTGCTAGCAGGTTGCTGATTACATCTTGTTGCCTTACCGGATTTGATTTCAGTAATTCGTAATAAAGAACCTTCGATTGGCGGAATTGCTCAAGTTGTTGATAAACTACTGCGAGGGAAAATTTTGCGTAAAAATTATCTGGCTCAACTTCAAGAATTTCTTTGTAGAGACTGATTGCAACTTCGTATTGGCGTGAAGAAACCGCGTCGTAAGCAAGCTGTTCTTTCTGTCTTGTATCTAGATTTTTTGTTTTGGAAGTGATGGGGCTCGTGATTGGTGCGCCAAAACTTTTTGTAATTAAGCTTTGATCTAAATCATCATCAGAATGTAGTTTTGATGATCTTGTCTTGGATTTATTCTTTTTATTTCTTTCAGGCTTTTTGTTGGTTTTTCCATTGTTGGTTTTCCCAGGAGATTTTATTGCCCCTGTCCCTTCTTTTTTTTGACGAAGCATGGCCTTGTTGGCGGCAATCATTTCGTACGATTTTTTATCAAGTAGGATAGATTTTTCGATCTCGTCGGCAATGCCAGCATTAGAGATTTCGTAGTTAGGTTGTTCTTGTTGAATTTCGGCTGCGTAGGATGATTTGTGTGAGGCCTGTATAGATAGGGCGATAACAAAAATAAAAAACGAAATTTGCTTTAACATGTGTTGTTTAAAAGTTGCTTTGTACACCGTAGGAACCCCTGAAAAACCATCTTTTTCGGTAATTTTGTCGGTCAGACCAATTTGTTCGCGAGCGCTTGATAGCGCATCAGCACGCTTACCTGCTCGAAAATTTGTTGCCTAAAAATTTCTCAAAAAAAATCTAATTTTTAGAGGTTCCTGCATTACCTCTGGATTATCTCTGGAACCGGACGGTCCAATCTGTATAAATTTAGGTTTCTAAGAGCCCGTCCTAAGCGTGATTAGGTTTTTGGCATAGGAATTTTTTAAAAAAATCACCACCGCCATTATGGAAGCCGGAGTGACTCCCTGAATTTTTGATGCTGCAGAAATTGTTGCGGGGCGTATTCTAGTTAGCTTCTCGCGCACTTCCAGCGAGAGACTTTGTATAGCGCTGTAGTCAAGATCAAGTGGAATCTTTGAATTTTCATCTTGCCGTAAAATTTCCAAATCCCGCTTCTGCCTTTTGATGTAAGAGCTGTAAAGAGCGTTGATTGCAATTTGCGTTTTTACCACAGGCTCAATTTGAGAAAGTTCCGGATGAGTTTCGTTGGGCCAGATTTTTTCTATTTCTAAAAATCCGATATCTGGAAATGCCAAGAGTTGTAAGGCACTACGAACTACTCCATCTTGATTGATTGCTATTCCGCACTTTGCAATTTTTTGGGGGGAGATTTTGAGATTCTCTAAAATTTTGGTTCCCGATTCGATTGTGGATTTTTTTTTGTAGAAACTATTTGCCCTCTCATTTCCCACTACACCAATAGCGATTCCTAATTCAGTTAAGCGCATGTCGGCATTATCGGCACGAAGACTGATTCGATACTCAGCGCGTGAGGTTAGCATGCGGTATGGTTCGCTTGTGCCAAGACTGGTTAAGTCGTCAATCATTACGCCGATATAGCTCTCTGAACGACTCAACACGAATTCTTTTTTACTTCCGCTTGCTACGAGTGAGGCATTAATTCCGGCTACGATTCCTTGTCCTGCTGCTTCCTCATATCCGGTAGTTCCGTTGATTTGTCCTGCAAAAAAAAGTCCACGAATTTTTTTGGTTTCAAGCGTTGGAAGAAGTTCGCGTGGGTCAACAAAGTCATATTCAATTGCGTATCCGGCTTGTGTTACTTGGCACTTTTCTAATCCAGGAATTGTTTTTAAAAATTCGATTTGAACTTCAAGCGGAAGAGACGTGGAGATGCCGTTTGGATAAATCAGATCGCTGTCCAATCCTTCTGGTTCTAAGAAAATCTGATGACGCTCTTTGTCATGAAAGCGATGAATTTTATCTTCAATTGAGGGGCAATAACGTGGTCCGACACCGGAAATGTGACCACCATACATCGCAGATTTATGTAAATTTTTTTGGATTATTTCGTGAGTTTTTTGATTGGTATGGGTGATGAAGCAATCGATCTGAGGAACATTTATTTTGTGGTTAAGATAGGAAAATGGTTGCGGCGGATTATCTCCAGGCTGCTTCTCAAGGGATGCAAAGTCAATTGAGTCTTTGTGGATTCTTGGAGGCGTTCCGGTTTTAAGTCTGGCTAAAGAAAATTTGTATTTTTCTAGAGTTTGTGAAAGTCCGTAAGAGGGCAATTCTCCAACTCTTCCGGCGGGAGTTTTTTGATCTCCGATGTGAATTACTCCACGTAGAAAAGTTCCGGTAGTGAGTATGACGGCACCTGAATCCATTTTTCTTCCATCTTCTAAAATTACGCCACAAGCCTTTCCGTCATTGATTTGAATATCTTCGACTGAAGAGAATTCCAGAGAGAGGTTTGAGTAGGTTGTTAGAATTTTATTTACTGCTTTTTTGTAGAGAGTACGATCCGCTTGGGCTCGTGGTGAATGAACGGCGGGACCTTTGGAAGAGTTTAGAATGCGGAAGTGAATTCCTGCCATATCAATTGCCTTTGCCATCACCCCATCTAACGCATCGACTTCTTTGACAATCGTTCCTTTTGCAACCCCTCCAATTGCAGGGTTACAAGACATTTCGCCGAGATTTTCTAATTTTTTAGTGATGAGTAAAGTTGTGGACCCCATTCTCGCAGCGGCACATGCAGCTTCTAATCCTGCATGTCCGGCGCCAATTACTATCACATCAAATTTGTTTTTTTTGATGGTAGAAGTCATTTTAAAAGCTGCTGAATATCGTTAATGGTAGTGAAAATCATTAAGGCTACAACCAGAGATAGACCTATTTGAAAGCCGATTTTTTGTGCAGACTCTGGCAGTGGTTTACGCCTAATTGCTTCGACTGCATAGTAAAAAAGATGTCCACCGTCCAGAATAGGTATGGGTAAAAGATTCATTACGCCGAGATTTAGCGAGATCATTGCGATGAACCATAAAACCGTGACAAACCCCATATTGACTGTTTTGCCAGAGTATTTGGCAATTTTTATTGGGCCACCAAGCTCTTTGACGCTTCTCTTTCCGGTTATTAATTCTCCGATTGTTTTAAAAATCGTTAAAGAAAGTCGGTAAGTTTCTTTATTTGCGGTCGAGAAGCTTTCTAGTAAGCTTAGATCTTGATGAGAGAGTTTGGAAGCTGTAATACCAATGGTTCTGACACTTATCTCATCTCCAAAAAAATCAGTTCTGGTTTGTATTTTTGGTATAACTTTTACCTCAAGAATTTTTGCTTGGCGTTCGATTTTAAAAATTAGAGAATCGCTTAAGGAATTCACAACCAATTCTCTGACATCGTCAAAATTGTCGATTTCTTTTCCTTCTATTGAGAGAATCTTGTCGTCTTTTATCAGTCCCGCTTCAATAGCTGCGCTATTTTGCAGGACATCCTCTACGATTGGGGATATGATGTTTAGACCATTAATTTTAAACAGGATGGTGAAGATGAGGATTGCGAGTAAGAAGTTTGCGATTGGTCCTGCGGCAACTATTGCCATGCGTTGCCAGACATTTTTTCCGATGAATGATTTCTTTTTTTCTTCTTCTTCAGACATTGCATCAACTAGCTTCAAGTCTGGCATTGAAGCACCGTTACGATCCCCATACATTTTTACGTAACCGCCAAAAGGTAAGAGGCATAATTTCCATCTTGTGCCTTTTTTGTCGTTGAATCCGAATAATTCTTTACCGAACCCTATTGAGAATTCATCAACCTTTACACCGCATAAGCGGGCGATATAGAAATGTCCGAATTCATGAATAAAAACGATGAATGAAATGATTAAAACGAATGAAAAAAAGTTGTGCAGGATCAGTTGTAGCAGCGTCATTTGTTTTGTTATTTAACTAAAGGAACCTCGTCCAATTGAAGTGACCCCCTAACGTCGGACACAAAATCCACTCATTAGGAGTTCTCTTTTTAAAAAACATGTAACAAATTCAGAGGTAATTCTCTGGATAATTTCCAACAGTTTTTCCTGCTAAATTTACCCTTAAAAACCACCTCTAGAATTTGCTTTATTTTGACAGCT
>CAMDJN010000073.1 GCA_945900795.1 Rickettsia typhi
GCTAAGCTAGTTTGTAATGGAAGCAAGCTTACAGCTAGTGTTGTTGGCGGCATTAATGGAACCTTTAAATCATTACCAAGAACTTCAGTTGAATCGATTACCTTTGATCGTGGAACTGAGTTTTGTTCACATGAGAAGTTGGGAATAAATACTTATTTCTGTGATCCTCACTCCCCTTGGCAGAAAGGAGGGGTTGAGAATTTTAACGGAAGGATCAGAAGGTTTTTACCAAAATCATTTGACCATAAACTTTTAACTCAAGAGCTTGCAAACCAAGTTGAAAATATCGTGAATCACCAGCCAAGAAAATGTTTAAATTTTAGAACTCCTTTTGAAGTTTTTTATAAAACTAAAACGATGAATTTGGTTGCGCTGGGAGATTGAATTCACCGAGTCTACCAAAGCTACCAAAACCTAAAAAATACTGATGTGGTTAGAAAGGAGGAGGGTTCCCATCGCTACGCTATTGACCAACCCGTTGCTTTTTGATATCATCTATCCTCTCTTTCTGCTTTTGTCGTAACAACGTAACGGCTCCCCTACCCTCTACAATTGTTTTTGTACCAAGAACAAATGTTTGGTTCGGTTTTAGAGTGAATTCTTCCACAATATTATTCTCATCCCCACTGTCGTTACGATCTGGCGCTAATACGCTCTTAGATAAAATTTTTAACCTACTCGTTCTCCACAAAACCCTGACAGATTCTCTTGTAACCGACAAGAGATATAACTCGCTGTCTTTTTTATTAGTTTCGGGAGTGATTTTATTATCATTGATCCATACCGCCCAAGCTTTGGGAGAAAAATAAATGACTGATCCTAAATAAATATAAGACCTCTCCGCTTCCGATATTCGCATCTCTTCAGTTAGCCTTGATGACTGTTCTGCTTTTAATTTATTTACCTCAACTCTTTTTTCATCATCAAGTAAATCAATATCTGCAGCTAAGATTGGTTCCTTGTTTTTCATGGCACTAACCGCGCGATCAATAGCATCATTTTCCCGATCAGTAAACATCAGGGACTCTATCTTTTCACCAAAAAGCAATTCTGAAATACCACCACTACTAGGAGATTGCAGTCTAGTTGTAGCAGTTGCAGTCTTTTTTGTATCCTGATTATTTTCAGACTTTGGTGCTATATTTGGTGCGATAATAGTTGCTGCTTGAGTAGCTGTTGCGGGAGCGGAAGCATTAGGACTGGCAACAGCAGGATTTGCGTTACTAGTTGATGCCTGATTATCCGCAGTTTTAACGGCATTTATTGTTGCAGGAGCCGCATTTGCAACCGGTGCAGTTGGAGACGTGGTAGCTTGTATAGATGGTGGCAAGTTAGTATTTGAACTTGGCGCGGGAAGAATAATTGGAGCTACTGGCATTGCCGGTGGCACAACTTGCGGCGCATAATAAACCACGCCAGCAGTATTCGCTGTTACTTGCTGCTGCGCAAATAACCAAGATGGCAGTAGCAAAAACTGAAATATAACCAACGCAATTAAAGACGCCAATTTTACTGGGTATATACCCATTCCACGTTTGGAAATTTTTTGGAATGTAGGCATGCGCAGACGTAAACGCCAAAGAGGGTTAGTTCCAAAAAATTTCCAAACGTGGAAATCTCGAAGCGAGATAAAGTTTTGCGTAAGTCCTATAAAAATCTTTACCATTACTGACTCTTGGTGATGTTAGCATTTTTAGAACTATCCTTCTCCTTGTAGGCATACCACACGAAATTTACATTTCCTTTGATAATACCAGACCCAGAACCTGTACTAATAGCAGAGAGTAGCTCTGGGGTATATTCTCCAGTTTTTTTCACATACATTGAAGTAATCACAACATAACCAGGGAGGGAGTCAACTAGACCTTTGATAAAGTATAAAGCTCGAAGATCATCTGGAGCATTAAATTCCAAAGTAACAGTCGTAAAGAAAACATTTACTGTAGCACGGTTAAACGATCCATCCTTCATTTGCTCAGGTAAGGCCACCTTAATTGAGTGATCTTTTATACCATAACGATCAGCAAAAAAACCAATATTAGCGTTTAACTCATCCATCTTGATCCCCGTGACATTCCTTTTTTTCTGATCAATTTTTTGCCACAAATCTGTATATCTCTTTATTTCAACTGATCGATTTTGCAGGGTTTGAGTTCTATTCTGAATCAACGCAGCTTCAGAACGAATCATCTCAACCCTTTGCGTTAAAGCCTGTCTTTGACGTATGTTAAAAATCACACCGACACTAATCACAATGAGAAGCACTCCGGATATGATAAGATTAATCGCGATTTTCTTTTGTACGTCGCCTATTCTCATTGGCTTTTCACTCCTCTACTTACCTTAAAATCGATCGGCGAATTGTAGTATTTTTGACTGAAATCTATGTTACGCGATAGTTCAGAATATTTTACGTCATAGCCCTCAAATGCCCTTTTCATCTCTCCAGAAAGCACATCAAAATCTTGAAAAAGATCCTCTATGTTACCACTCTTATTAATCAACTGACCACTAACATTGAAGCTAAAATTTGGATTCGCTTGTGGTGAACTAGTATTAAATTCTGACATTGAGTAAGAAAACTCTTTGAGTTTTACACCAAGACTTTTGAAAAATTTCATCTTTGAATAAAATTCAGTTGCTGATAATCCAGCATCAATCACACTTAGAGCCTCATACATTTTACCAATATCCATTATTCTTTCGACTTCCACGGCTTCACCATCGGAAGTTACTTGAGAATCTGTCAAAATACTCTTTTTGAACCTAGTTAAATCATCCACAATAATCTTCTTTTTCGTTGTTTCTGCATCGATACTTTCTGATCTCGTAAATTCTTCCGCAGCAATGACGAGCCACATCACGCAAATCGTAAAGAGCAGCAAAACATTGCAGTAGTAAGTTGATCTGAGGATGAGAAAAAATCTCTCCAAAAGTTTCATTTTTGGAGTTCCGAATCTTAGGATTTTTTTTCCTTTCGAAAAAACTCTTGAAATTATGAGATCACAAAAATTGGCATTTTTTGGTAATAACTTTGGATATCCAGCTTCAGATGCAGCCTCGAATGGGGTGTAGTTTATGATAGAGAATTCTTGCTGATTAGAAATTTGCTCCAAAGTTTTTAAAGCATCACTTGGCAAGATATTTACCACATCTATGTCAGAAGGCGACATATCAGGAAACAACCTTTTCAAATATTCGAAGGTGCTTGTTAAGTCTTGCTGATATTTATCTAAAAATTCACTACCAGCAAAGTCGTAATCAACAATGCGAGTAAAAACTACTGAACGTCCTGAGAATACTACCTGCCTTACTCCAATAACTTTCGTCTGTATGATAAAACAACAAAGATCCTGATGGTTATTTAACGCTTTTGATTTGGATTTTATTTGATTTTTCAGAATCTTGTAAAGACTAAAAGCCTCAACTGGAAGCATGTAAATACCAACCAGGCGGTTTGGCATGCTAAGTAAAAAATCTATCCAACCATTGATTGTTTCAGAATTCGAAGAAGAGACAAAAAGACATTCCCAGCGGTAACGCATCGCGTCATTTTTTTGCCCAAAAATACTTGATCCAGGTTTAACTCTGCCAAGTATCATGTAGTTTTTTATACTATCCCTATCTCCATCATTAGCCATGTCACGCTTGACAATGAGCTTGTTTATACTTGGGGAATTATAAACTTTTTTCTTGTAACTCTGATCCAAAGTATCAAGCATTACGCGAACAGGAGTGGCTTTGTTTGCTGTAAAGAATGTTTTTAATTCAATCTTAGCTTCGTCATTAAGATCGTTTAAAAAGATTCTATTTTTAATATCTCCTTTTTCATGCAAGGCAACAACTGCGCCATAATTTCCTACGGTAACAACAATGTTTTTTTTGAAAAAGAATGATGTGGATGAGCCAGGTTTTGGCAATTTTTTCATCTAAATTTTGGACTTAAAATGATTCTTGGAATCGGAACAGACTTGGTATCAGCCAAAAGAATTGAGAGGTTATTATTTCAGTTCGAAGAAAAATTCGTCACAAGAATTTTTACAACAAACGAAATTTTAAAAGCGAACCAAATTGAGTTTGCTTCAAAAAAAATTTCATCAGAAAAAAACTCACCACTCGCCTTACCAAGGGCACTTTTTTATGCCAAAAGGTTTGCGGCCAAGGAGGCTTTTGCAAAAGCTCTAGGACTTGGTATCGGCAGAGGAATAAATTTTGTCGATATCGAGATTTCTAATGACGAACTTGGGAAGCCGAAGATCAAAATTCTAAACAAAAAAGAGATATTTATTCATCAGCATTTTGCTTGTAAAAATTTCGATATTCACCTATCTTTGAGTGATGAAAATCCGCTAGCAAGCGCCTTTGTAATAATCGAGAGTCTGTAAATGAAATCAAAAGAGAAAATTCTTGTAATAGGAGCTGGAGCTTGGGGCAGCGCACTCGCAAACCTTCTTGCAAAAAATTCTTACGAAGTGTTTTTAAGTTCTAATTCAGCAGAAATCGCCAAAGAAATCAGCTCAAAAAATACCAACCAGAAATTTTTACCAGACATTAAACTGAGCTCAAAAATCAAAGCTAAAGAAAATTTTTTAGAAAATTTTTCTGAAAAAATGAGCTCTATTGATTCGATTTTTATTGTTGTTCCAAGTCATGCAGCCAAAGAAGTTTTTACGCAAATTTCTACTTTAAATTCTCAGAATAAAATCTCTAAAAATTGTAAATTCGTAATTTGTTCTAAGGGCTTTGAAAATCAGTCCCTACTACTCTTGGGAGATGCATTTAAAGAGGTTTCGGGAATAAAAAATTACTGCGTTTTATCTGGCCCTAATTTTGCCATTGAAGTTGCAAAAAATCTTCCTACCATTACTACCATTGCCTCTGAAGATAAAAACTTAGCGGATAAAATTATCACGCTCCTTAATAATAAACATTTCAAAGCTATTTACTTTAACGATCCGCGCACTGTCGAAATTTGCGGGATCGTCAAAAACATTATTGCAATTGGCTGCGGAATCGTCGAAGGACTTGAACTGGGAGCTAATGTAAAATCAGCCTTAATTGTGAAAGGAATCGAGGAAGTTCAGATTTTATGTAATGCGGTAAAAGCTTCAACAGATCTAGCTCACGCAGCAGGATTCGGAGATATTTTTCTTACCTGCTCATCATTAAAATCACGCAATAACACGCTTGGCACTATGCTCGCCAAAGGAAAAACTTACGAAGAAATTTCGCAAGAAACTAAAAAAACTTACGAAGGAAAATTTTCGGCACAGAATCTATCACTAGTTGCGAAACAAAAAAAAGTCGAACTCACGCTCTGTGACACTATTCACAAAATCCTATCCAAAACTTCCGCTCCATTTTCTTCTCAACAAATCCAAAAAGAAATTATTAAAGCCATTTTATAATCTCAGATAATTACAAAATCATCGTTCCCACACCTTTTTCGGTAAAAATTTCCATAAGTAAAATATTGTTGATAGCGCCGTTTAAGATATGAGCGTAACCAACTCCGCCATTCAAAGCTGTGATGCAAGTTTCAACTTTTGGGATCATACCCCCAGTAATAATACCATCTTGGATCATCTGTTTTGCAGTCGCGATATTTAGGTGACTCACCAATTCTCCATTTGGTAACATCACACCATCGAAGTCGGAAAGAATGATGAGCTTGGAAGCGTTGACTGCAGCAGCAATTACACCGGCAACAGTATCGGCATTAATATTAAAAGTCTCACCATTATCACCAATACCGATAGGAGCAATTACCGGAATAAAATCAGAATCTTCGAAAATATTTAGCACTTCCGGATTAATTAAATATGGCTCTCCGACAAAACCTAGATTAAGAATTTTTTCAATGTTTGAATCTGGATCTTTTTTGGTTTTGGTGATTTTTCTAGCACGAATCAAGTCCCCATCTTTTCCACAAATACCGATTGCCCGTCCCGCTGCAGCATTTATTTCCCTCACAATAATCTTGTTGATTGATCCAACTAAAACCATCTCAACAATATCAACAGTGTCGGAATTGGTAACGCGCAAACCATCAATAAAAGATGATTCAATGTTAAGTTTTTTAAGCATCTCACCTATTTGCGGGCCACCACCATGAACCACGACAGGATTAATCCCGGCCTGCTTTAGCAAAACTATATTCTTAGCAAAATTTTTCAGATTATTTTCACCTCCCATTGCACTGCCACCAAACTTAATGACAAAAGTTTCTCCGGCAAACTTCCTCATGTAGGGCAAAGCTTCGCAAAGTACGTCTGCCTTATTTGACCATTCCTGAAGGCTATTATCTTTTTGTAGAGAAGCGTTCTCCATTGGAGCAGCAGAAGTTCCGCCTGACTTACTTGTGATATCGATGATGTTAGTCATTGTTTTTTATGATTGCTTGAAACTGGGTATATAGGGGCCGTTGCAAATCTAACTTTTTCATAAATTTAAGATCAAAAGTTTTTGCGAGTCAGAAAAGCAAAAGTTTTTGTTGGAATTTCTTGGTTTTTTGAGCTTTTGAGGGCTCATTTTTTGGTTAGTTTTGGTATTTTGGTGTTTTGG
>CAMDJN010000074.1 GCA_945900795.1 Rickettsia typhi
TGGAGATTTTTGGAAATATGTAAATTTGCATTGCCCATTTACGAATTTTTCCGCTAACTTCCCGGTCAAAATAAGATGATGTTGGGAAGACTCGGTTTTTAAATATTGACCCGATTCAATTTTTGATTTGTTAAAAGATTCATAATCAAAATTCTTAGAGTAAGCCAGGAGGTCACGGTTTTTATCTAGTACGATGTAACAGGTATGTTCATCACTAAAGACCCAATCGATTTGCCTCTGAATTATTTCTAATGGAATTCTTCCCACTAAATATCCGACCAATTGATCTTCACCACGATCGAATCTGAAAGCGACCGGAATAGCGTCATGACTGGTAAAATCATTTTCGATATGAACCATATTACCAATCTTCAAACTCCACGCTCCTCTACCATCCGTTTCTCTAATTGGAAAATATTCTTCGGGGTTTGTTAAATTTTTCTGCAAAAATCTATCCGACGAAACTGTAACCTTATCTTGCGCATCCACAAAGCTGACACCCATCCACGACGCAACATTATTTTGAGAAATGTCTTTGTTCTTGGTTCGTTTGGTGAAGATGGACACAAGCTCTTCGTTATTATTGCCACCGAATTCTAGGATCTTGTCACCGACATAATTGAAGTGGCTTTCAACGGAGCTAAAGAGTGAGGTTACGGCTTTTTCGACCACCCCCGATTGCACTCTTGACCTAGTCCCTACCGCCGACCAGAAATTAAAAATAACATTGATGCTGTTGATGATTAGCCACGTTACCACCAACAACATCAGTATGATGGAAAAAACCGCGTAGGAGTGCGTTAGGTCTATTGGACTAATGTTATTGGACTCAAATTGTGAGGAATGAATTCTGCGATACCGCTTCAAAATTGCTCTGAACTGAAACGGATAGCGGGAATTAATTTTGCTGCGCCTTCTTACCTTCTTGTAGTGGTATTCGTTTCTTCCAAACAAAAACAAAATAACCAAATAGAGCGCCTGTTTTAGAAGAAATTTCTTTAAGCAATGGAAGAGTCTCAGTTTAGTATTCAGCTTAGAGTTTAATAGGACGCGGCCCCTAGATTTAGTCAATATATTAAAATATTTTTTGGTTAATATTTTCTCATTTTTCTTCTCATGCGCTGAATATCCAGACACCTAATTCTGCTACATCGCGCTGAAAACCATAATTCTTTTTCCAAGCGTAAAGTGTTTTGGTGCAATGTATCTCTTTTTGGAACAGATTTTATTTGTAAGACAGCGGATGCTTGCGTTTTTTGTTATGGGATCCGATCCAGGTTGATGATAGAAATACCTAAAGCACGCATTAATGCTGCGGGTAACAACAACACTGCTATTCTTGGCTAATACACCGAGATTTGCGCTTTCTGTTTACTAAAAATTGAATCATCTGAAACCAAGTCGCTCCTGATTAATTAGCTATTCAGGATTTCTTTTTTGTCAGACCTGTAGTGCCAAGAAACTGTTTAGTATTTTTTTGGCCATCGCTATTGTCATCACGGACGCTAGAGATACTAAGTTTGGGATGGTGGGTCTTATGAGATAAGCAGCGCAGTAATGGTTATACCCTGGAGCATATGCGTGAAAAAAAATTAAAAGATGCTAAACGGCTTCTAAGAACCTATCACTAACGATAATATGAACAAAAATTTCGCAATTACTCCTATAAAATTAGAAGAAGACATTAAGAGCTTTCTGGGTCAAAGAATTCGCGAGGAATCTTCACACGTGCCAATTGAGACTGATCTCGATCCTAAAGATTTTCAGACAAAATATGTTTTACGAAATAGGCCGGTGATCCTAAGGGGCGTGGTTGATAAATGGTCGGCCTCAAGCAAGTGGGATTTTAATTATTTTGCGAATGAATATGGCGAAATAGAGGTAAACGTAAATCTTTACGACCTAAAAAATACCAAACAATCCAACCTAAAATCTTTGGTTAAAGATATCAAAAATTCTGATAGCAACAACCCGGTTTATCTTCAAGAATGGTGGTTTCAGACTGTTTGTCCAAATCTTCTTAACGATATCAAAGTTCCAGAATATTTCGTGAATGATCAAAATTTAAAACTTTTTGGTTTTTATAATTCTACATTGTGGATAGGCGCAAAAGGCGCATTTACGCCAATCCATCAAGATTCCGTTTTCTCAAATGTTTGGACCGCCCAAATTCGTGGTAAGAAAGAATGGATTTTGTTCGATAAAAATGCGGTCCTGAAAAGCGATGGAAATGGCGGGGGGGATTATGACGATTTCTTATCGAATCAAAATAATGGCGTAATACACTGCACGCTAGAAGCGGGCGATATTCTGTATGTGCCTTACAAATGGTGGCATCGCGCACAAACATTAGAAGATGCAATCAGTCTCAATACCTTCTACATCACTGATGAGATTGTTAAAAGATATATCTCTAACGTTTTCTCTATACCAATGGCAGTCGCTCTCAATCGAGACTTATTACAACAGCACGACATGATGCGGTATAATATCTGCATGACCAGAATCAATATTCTTAGTGAATTGCTTGGTTACGATAAAGAAAATATTCTGAAAATTAAATCTTGTTAGACCCATGTCAGAAGCGGATAAAAACCAAGAGCCTAAAACTGATTCTGAGTTAAAAGTTTTTTTTACTGAAGATAAGCAATTGATTGAGGATTATTGCGCACTAAGACATCAAGCATATAATGAGGATAATGGCTGGAAAGCGTTTGATGGTTCAAAAAATAGACTTGATGAGTGGGGAAGAATATGCGTTGTCATAAAAGATGGCGAGGTAATTGGTGGTGCTAGGTTGATGCTTTCTAATGAATGCCAATATCTTTCAAGCGAGGTCCCAGGGACTCAGTATGAGTACAAAAAATATATCAGGAAGTATGATTTACGGGAAGATATGATCATTAGCGAAGTCTCTGCACTTGCCGTGGTTAAGAAATATAGAAATCGCTCTATTTCAACAAAGCTGCTCGATCTGTTAATTCGTGAATCTCAGAAATGTGGAGCGCATTACATATTTGGCACTGCCGTTGCCGTTACTTGTAGAGAGTACAGATTAATTTTTAATAGCATAGGTTATTACCTAGAAATCGCGATTAGTTACCCATGGAAGCAGTATAGAAGCTATGATTTTGTCAAGTCATTTCCAATATTTACAAAGCTGGGGTGATTTCACCAATCAAGCCTTACGCTATAAGCTTAACTAATATAATAGATTTAATATCGAGGTCATTATGAAAAAGAAAATGCCATTCATTTTTCTATTCTTTTTATTTTTGTGTGAAGTCTCTGAAGCGAAAGATAGTAGCGATAGTGACGCCACATTCAGTCCTGAAATTTTTTCCTTATCAAAAAAGAAGGAAAGCGCTTTTGATGCAGCTTCCGCAACCTATGTTTTATCTTCTGAAGAAATTAGAAGATCCGGCGCTACTTCGATTCCCGAAGCTCTACGTCTAGTTCCGGGAGTACAGGTTGCAAGAATGGATGGAAATAGATGGGCAATAACCATCAGAGGTTTTGATCGTCAATTCTCTAATAAATTACTGGTGATGATAGATGGAAGAACGGTTTATACCCCATTATTTTCCGGTGTGTTTTGGGATATCCATGATTATGTGATCGAGGATATTGAAAAAATTGAAGTGGTGAGAGGTCCCGGCGGAACAATATGGGGAGCTAACGCGGTAAATGGTGTAATTAATATCATCACCAAAAGTGCAGCTCAGACTCAAGGCGCATATGTTTCTCAAATTGTTGGCAATCAGGATAGATCTATTACTGAAGCAAGATATGGTGGCACAACCGCAAGCAATGATAATTACAGGATCTACGCAAAAAAAACTGTTAAAGGTGGGCTAGATAGATATAGCACTCAAACTGAGAACCGTGATGGTATCAAGCAAGATAGAGCAGGATTTAGATATGATATAAGCTCAATTGCGAGTAACGCATTTTCGTTTCATGGTGATGTTTTTGATTCTGTAGCGCGGAATTATTTTAACACACTTTCAAACCCAAATCAAAATGATAAGGACTCACACGGCGCTAATATGACAGCGATGTGGGATAAGAGATTTTCTAAAAAATCTAATATTACTTTGCAGACCTATTACGATTATGACCAATTCCATATTCCGGTTCTAGGCAGAAGTGCCAGAACTTTAGATGTTGATTTCCAGCATTTCTATAATTTCTCGAAGGATAATCAATTCATCTGGGGTCTCGGGTATAGGCAGATAACTGACAAAATCAAAGTTAGTGATGTGAATGGCGTGATTCCGATTAATTACGAGCCGAAGAAACGTAATGACGAACTTTACAGCGCCTTCATCCAAGATAAAATCGGTCTGATTTCTGATAAGCTATATTTGACCTTGGGATCAAAATTTCTGATTAATGACTTTACCGGTTTTGAATATCAACCAAATGCGAAATTAGCTTATTATCCATCTCGCAATCAAACTGCCTGGATATCAGTTTCAAGAGCAATTAGAACTCCAACTAGAGGAGAGGATAATATCGAATTAAAGAGTGGATCAACAACTGTTAATCGCGGAAATAGCAATTATGAATCTGAAGAACTTTTAGCCTATGAAGCTGGTTATCGAGTGAAGCCAACTCACAAAACTCTAATCGATTTTTCCACATTCTACAACGACTACTCAAAGCTTAGAACCCTTGATAAAGGAGTTGGAAATACACCAACAACAGGAAATCTTGGCTATGGCGAATCTTACGGATTTGAAATAAATGGTAAGTGGCAAGTAACCAACGATTTGAGATTAGAGTCAAGTTATGACTATCTAAAAGTTAATTTACATATCAGCAAAAATTCCACTGATGACACATCCCTTCTTGGTCCGACCGATGGTTTACAAGTTGCCGAAGGAATATCTCCGCAAAATCAATTTAAATTAAAATCCTTCTACAATATCACGCCTAAATTTGAGTTTGATAATATCCTCTATTACGTGGATAATCTACCAACTGCAGGCGCTAGATACAATGCGACAGGACTACCATCTTACTTCAGATTCGACACTAGATTTGGATATCTTCCAACACGAAATCTAGATTTGAGCATTGGTATTCAAAATCTCTTAGATCAACGCCACAGAGAATTCAAAGCTGCATTGTACAACAATCAAACTGAAGTGGGACGCGCGTTCTACGCGAAGTTAGTATGGCAATATTAAACTCTTAAATCATACCCACCACAACCCACAAATACAAAATGTTAGGCTTTTTACGAATAACCTTATTTGTAGCAATATTACTACTTACCGTTTCAAAAACATTTGCAGATGTTGCTGACAAAGAAGAAGCTATTGCTTTTACCAATTTCATCAAGCAATTAGTATCATCATCACACACAACAAAAACTGGAAAATTCTGCCTCCTTGGAAGTGATGAAATTTCGCAAGCAATTCTTTCCCAAGATAGACAAGCGATTAATCTCACAACCAATCCTCAAGACTATGGAGAATGTATTGCAGTTTACATCTCACGCAGTCAGCAGAAGGGGTTACGAGCTGAAATTGAAAAGTTTAACAAAAATAAAATTATAACCATCGCAACATTTGATGGTTTTACTGAATCTGGGGGCATGATTCAAGTTCAGATGGGCAGAAGAGATTTTGAATTGGTAGTTAATCCGAAAGAGCTAAAAGAATCGGGCGTCAGATTGAGCGCATTAATCTCAAATCTAATCATAAATTAAAGTTTGACAATGAGCGACAGAACTAAGCCAGCAGTTGATAGGGACTTCTTACGAAACATGATTGATAATGATTTTGAATTCGAGAAAGAGCTGCTAAAAATCTTTTTAGAAAATTCTAATCGCAATCTAGCAAAAATTGAAACCGCACTCAGAGATGGGGATAAGACTTCCTGGTATATGGGATCTCACGCATTTAAAGGTGCGGCAGCCGCAATCGGCGCATTTCCTCTAGCTGAGTTATTAGAGCATGCGCAAAAAAACCCGGAAGAACCTAACGAAGAGAAGGTTGCACTACTTGTTAAAATCAAAGAAGAGTTGGGATGCGTTTACAATTTTATCAATGAAGAAATTTTGGAGAAGTAGCTAGAGCTCCCGCTCAAACCCCCGCTCAAACCCATACATTCAAATCTAGGATCTGAGTTAAATTTACTCAGGGGTGAGTTCAATCTCCTAGCGCAACTTTACATCGTTGTTAACCTCAAAAGGTTTACAACAATTAAAGTGCGCAATCATGACCAAAAACTACACTCGGATTTCTCTTTGTGAACGAGAAATAATTTACAAACTCAACCTTGAGAAA
>CAMDJN010000075.1 GCA_945900795.1 Rickettsia typhi
TAATATCTTGAGAAGTAAGAGGAAATTCTGGGAGAAAAAAATCACGTAAATATTGAATTTTTTTCTTCGCTTCATCAAGAGAAATATCGTTAAAATTTCTTGCCAAAGAAAGAAAAACAAGATCGATGATAAGAGGCTTTTCCTGAAACGCTAAAAGCCTGTTTAAATCTTTTGTAGAAACACCTCGAGATATGTTATCGGACAAGAATTTAAAGTATTTTTTTTCGTAATTTGTAGCACAAATTTCTTTGAAAAAAATTCCTAAATTGATATTTTCAGATAAAAAAAACGTAGCAATTTTTAGATTTAAACTTGCTGTAAAATCAAAGATTTCCTCTTTGTTAAAAATCCCTTCCAACCCAGTGAGTTCATAATTCGAAGAAAATAACTCATCGATAATTCTTACCTCACCTAACACTCTCAAAATGGAGATCAGATTCTTTTTATTCTCGCTTGAAATAAGTTTAAAAAATTCCACCCTGATTCTTTCACGTGAAAGTTTTTTGAGATTTTCTTTTTGATTTACACAAGCTGCTAAGCCATCATTATCAAGCGTTGAGGAATATTCACAACTAAACCTAAAGAAACGTAAAATTCGTAAAAAATCTTCCGAGATTCTTTCCTCAGCATTCCCAATAAATCTAACTTTACCATTTTTTAAATCAGAAATTCCGCCAAAATAATCATGCACCAAACCTTCAGAATCAGCATACAAAGCATTGATTGTGAAATCTCTGCGCTCCGCATCAAAAAAATAATCATCAACAAACTCTACATCGCAATGCCTTCCATCCTGCTTAGAATCTTTGCGTAAGGTAGTTATCTCAAAATTCTTACCATTTATAACCGCAGTAATTGTACCAAATTTTTTTCCAGTTGGAATAGCTCTAATACCATTTTTACAAAGAATTTCTGTTACTTTTTCCGGCAAAAATTTTGTGGCAAAATCAAAATCATTGATCGGTTTTTGAAGAATATAATTTCTTACCGAACCGCCAACCAAACGGATTTCATCGCCTTTTTTAAGAAAAATATCAAAAACCTTTTTTACTTCTGATGGAAATTTTTTAGCTAAATCTGGATATGAAAAAATTAATTCCGACATCATCAAATCACAGTCACAAACATCTCATTATCATCAGCAAATTTTATAATCTTATCCTTTTCCAAAACTAAAGTTGATCCAGCCTGAATCGCTATTCCCATGATTCCAACATCGTGACAGTTTTTTATGGTATCGAGACCTATCGTTGGCAAATCAGCCTTCGTACTTTGTTTTGGTTTTTTCATCTTAACCAAAACTGCATTTCTTTTGTAATCTACATTAAAATTACCACAGCGCTTGATCATCTCATCGGTTCCCTCTAAAGCCTCTACGGCAATGATTTGCTTTTGAGCAATAATCAGTGATTGACCAACATCAAATTGTGCAAAAAACTTTATTGCCCTGGCTGCAATGGAAATATCTTCAAGATTTTCTTTGCTTGGATGGCGCTTGGTTAGAATTGATTTTGTTGAGATGACGCAATCTAAAATCTTATCAATTGCGATAATTTCTATTCCCTCTTTCTCAAAAAAACTTATTACCGTTCTCAGAACCGTATCATCTCCTAAAATTTTATTCGCTAAAATTTTTGCCAAAAGGATAGCTCCTCTTTTATCAACTTTTATGTCAGAAAAATTTGGCTTGTTGACTGCGCCAATAAAAACCAATTGTTTGATTTGATTTTGTTTAATGATTCCAAGAAATTTCTCTATGGCACCATATGGTAATTTTATAGGATTGAATGGCGAGTAATCGATTTCGTAATTTTCTGATTCGAGTAAAAATAGAAAAAATTTACGTCCTTTTTTTTCGCAATCTTCAATCAGCATTCTTGGTAGAACACCTCTTCCAGCGAATATCCCAAGCGGTTCAACAAGGTTGTCTTTCATACTGAATTTAAATCCCTCTGCACATAAAGCTTCGCCTGACTACCAAGTAAAATCTCATTGTGAGCCGCTCCAGCAGGAATCATCGGAAAGACATTTTCCATCTTTTCAACCAAGCAGTTGAACAGCACCGGACCATCGTGATTTATCATCTCGGTAATTTTTGTATCCAACTCATTCGGATCGCTACATTCAAGACCTTTAATCCCAAAACTCTCAGCAAGTTTCATAAAATCTGGAAGCGATTCCATGTAAGACTGACTCTCGCGCCTATCATAAATTAATTCCTGCCATTGTCTAACCATGCCCATATAGCGGTTATTCAAGATAAAAATTTTCACTGGAAGGTTATATTGTTTGATGGTCGCAAGCTCTTGCATATTCATCATAAACGACGCATCACCACTCACACACATCACTAAAGATTTCGGATTTGCTACTTGCGCTCCAAGCGCTGCCGGCACCCCATATCCCATAGTTCCAAGCCCTCCTGAAGTTAGCCATTTTTTTGGATGATCAAACCCGATATATTGCGCAGCCCACATTTGATGCTGTCCTACATCGGTTGAGATGAAGGGAGAAAATTTTTTACTGAATTCGTGAAGTCGTTGTAAGGCGTAGGCTGGCTTAATTACGGAACTACTATTTTCGTATGAAAGAGAATTGACATCCTGCCATTTTTTGATCTGATCCCACCAAGCAGAAGTTTCTGTTTTGCGATTTTTTATGTTACGTTTTTTCCATTCGCAAAGCATCATTTCTAATGCTTCCGTAGCATCTCCTACTATTGCTACATCAACATGAATAATTTTATCTATCGAGCAACTATCGATATCGACATGGATCTTTTTTGAATGCGGAGAAAAGCTGGAAACTCTTCCTGTTACCCTATCATCAAAACGTGCACCAATGTTTATCATAACATCGCATTCATACATCGCCATATTAGCTTCGTAGGTTCCATGCATACCCAACATACCAATGAAGTGAGGATCAGAGGCCGGAAATCCGCCAAGTCCCATCAAGGTATTGGTTATCGGGTAACCAGTTTCATGCACAAATTCAAGCAGTAATTTACTAGCTTTTTCTCCGGCATTAATGACTCCACCACCAGTATAAAAAATTGGCTTTTTGGCCTTTTCCATCAGGTCAATGGCGGTCAAAATCTGGTCGTGATGAATTTTTGTTAAGTATTTTTTTACTCGCAGAGATTCACGATTTATCTCAACTTTTCCGCTGTAAAAACCATGATTATTTTGTACATCTTTTGGAATATCGATTAAAACAGGACCAGGACGACCTGAACGCGCGATGTGAAAGGCTTCGTGAATTATATAACCTAAATCATTCACGTCTTTTACGAGGTAATTATGCTTTGTACAAGAACGTGTAAGACCAGTAATATCAGCCTCTTGAAAGCCATCGGTACCAAGTAAACTAGTCGCAACCTGTCCAGAAAAACAAACTAGAGGAATGGAATCAAGATAGGCGTCCGTAAGGCCAGTGATGACATTTGTAGCGCCAGGCCCAGATGTAACAGTAATTACTCCAACCTTTCCCGTTGACCTAGCATAACCTTCTGCAGCATGTGCTGCCGCTTGTTCATGACGAGTTAGAATATGACGCAATTCATTTTGTACAAATAATGCATCGTAAAATGGTAAAATGGCACCGCCTGGATAGCCAAAAATCGTATCTACTCCTTCGCACAAAATAGCTCTCACTATGATCTCAGCCCCGCTGAATTTTTGTCCCGAAGAATCGTCAAAAGAATAGTTTTTCATTAAACTGAAATTAAGAATTAAGATTTAAGAAACAGGTTTTAGAAAGACTTTTCTAAACTTGAACTTCAATTGGTATCGTGCAAAGCTTTAGGCTGAATTGGTATATACCGAATCTGATTCAACATACCGATCTTTTTTTATCAGATTCGGTATATTGGGGTTCCCCACAAATGTGGGGCGTCGCGAGTGCGACGTAAAAAATACAAAATATACCCAATCAACTTCTTGAAGTTGGTTGGGTATAATTCTTAATTTTTAATTCTTAATTCAAAAATACATGTCCGAAACAATTATAGACATTAAAAGGATTTTAAAATCCCTCCCACACCGCTATCCTCTTT
This sequence comes from Rickettsia typhi, assembly GCA_945900795.1. Lineage (GTDB taxonomy): Bacteria > Pseudomonadota > Alphaproteobacteria > Rickettsiales > UBA1997 > UBA2645. Next base: position 4,058 of record CAMDJN010000075.1, read on the forward strand.
TGTTGGTTGATAAGATTATTTCTCTCGAACCATCTAAAAAAGTTGTGGCGATCAAAAATGTTACTTTCAACGAGCCTCATTTTTTAGGACATTTTCCTGATCATCCAATAATGCCAGGCGTATTGATTGTTGAAGCAATGGCCCAAGCAAGCGCATTCCTAGTCGTAACAACAGATCCAGAATTCAATCCGGAAGATAAGCTAGTTTATTTCATGTCAATTGACGGTGCTAAGTTCAGAAAACCCGTAGTTCCAGGCGATGTTTTAGAGCTTCATATTGAAACCGTACAAAATCGTGGAAATGTTTGGAAGGTTTCCGGCGTTGGAATCGTTGATGGACAGAAGGTTGCAGAAGCTCAATTTTCAACAATGGTGATCGATAGAAAGAAGGAGTAAATTATGAAAAAAATTCATCCGACAGCTCTTATCGCAACCGAAGCTAATCTCGGTGAGAATATTGAAATCGGAGCTTACTCAATTATCGGCGACCAAGTAAAGATTGGAGATGGAACCATTATCAAATCACATGTTGTGATCGATGGTAATACGACCATCGGCAAAAATAATATCATCTTCCCCTTTGCCACCATTGGTTTGGAACCACAAGATCTAAAATTTAAAGGCGAAAAAGCGAAGGTTGTGATTGGTGATAACAACCGAATCCGTGAACATGTAACGATTCATCTTGGTACTCAAGACGGAAGAATGGAAACAATCATTGGTAATAATTGCTTACTCATGGTTGGGGTCCATATTGCACATGATTGCATCATCGGTAATAGCGCTATTCTGGCAAACAACGCAACACTTGCCGGACATGTTGAGGTTGGTGATCATGTTGTGATTGGAGGATTATCCGCAATACATCAATTCACTCGTATCGGAAAAGGCGCAATGATTGGCGGTATGTCTGGAGTTGAGAATGATGTAATTCCGTATGGTCTAGTTATGGGAGAACGCGCCTCGCTTGCTGGATTAAACCTTGTTGGCATGAAACGAAATAACATTGCCCGTGACGATATTCACGCCCTCAGAAATTTCTTCAAAAAACTTTTTAATCAGAGTAAAGAAAGTTTTATTACTCGAGTTGATCATCTCGCAAAAGAGTTCCCAAACCTCATAGTGCAAGATGTCGCCTCTTTCGTAAAGGCCAGCTCAGCCCGTTCATTTTGCCAGCCAAAAGAGGATCTCATTCAAGGAGAAGATTAAAACGTGAGAGAAATCTGTTTGGATATTGAAACTACAGGTCTTGAACCGCGAGAAGGACATAAAATCGTCGAAATTGCCTGCGTTGAATTATTTAATAAAATCAAAACCGGAAAGGTTTTTCATACCTATGTCAATCCTAGGCGCGACATGCCTGATGGAGCCTTTAAAATACACGGCATCTCAGCTGAATTTTTACAAGATAAGCCAATTTTTGCTCATGTTGCACAAAAATTTCTTGAGTTCATTAATGATAGCAAACTCGTTATTCACAATGCCTCGTTCGATACAAAATTCCTCAATCACGAATTAAGAATTCTTAATTTACCAAGTTTAGAAAAATTTGAAATTTGCGATTCTTTGTCCTTAGCACGCAAAAAATTTCCTGGCTCTCCAAACTCTCTAGACGCCCTCTGTAAAAGATTTAAAATCGATTTATCGCAACGAAAAAAACATGGTGCGCTAACAGATACCGAACTTCTATGTGAGGTTTACATTGAATTGACGGGCGGAATGCAAACTGGCATGACTTTTGAATCAGGTCAAAACGATACAATAAAATCGCCAAGAAATGCAAGTGATAGCAGGTTAAAAACAAGCAAAAGAGAAAATCACAGGAACCTACAACAACGCAAGTTCTCAGCTACAGAAGATGATCTAGAAAAACATCAAAAATTTATTTTAAATAACTTTAAAAGTAATTTTTGGGGTATTTAACTTCTGGTCTAGACAGCTTTAAATTTGATTCAAATCAGAAATTCTTACAACGATCCAAGCCTTAACAACCAAGCACTCCCAAACGATTCTAAACTATTGCAAGTAATCCCATGACCCCCAAAGAAAGCCTCCCACCAAAACAACAAACCCAACCCAAACCCCAAACCAAACAAGCCTTCTCCCTAACCGAAATCTCCATCTCCATCGTTGTAATAGCCCTAATCATTGCCGCAATCTTTGCCGGAAGTTCTCTAGTCACCAAAGCAAAACTAACCTCAGCGCGGTCTGCTACTACTAATTCTCCAATAG
>CAMDJN010000076.1 GCA_945900795.1 Rickettsia typhi
GTACGCCGGGGATAACAGGCTGATGATTCCCAAGAGTTCATATCGACGGAATCGTTTGGCACCTCGATGTCGGCTCATCACATCCTGGGGCTGAAGAAGGTCCCAAGGGTTCGGCTGTTCGCCGATTAAAGTGGTACGTGAGCTGGGTTCAGAACGTCGTGAGACAGTTCGGTCCCTATCTTCCGCAGGTGTTTGGAAAATTGAGAGGAGCTGACTTTAGTACGAGAGGACCGAGTTGGACGTACCAATGGTGTTCCAGTTGTTTCGCCAGAAGCATTGCTGGGTAGCTAAGTACGGACGGGATAACCGCTGAAAGCATCTAAGTGGGAAGCCTCCCTCAAAACTAATTTTCCCTATTAGGGTCGTGGTAGACTACCACGTTGATAGGCCGGGTGTGTAAGTATGGTAACATATTGAGCTAACCGGTACTAATATCCCGATTGGCTTATTTTTAGACTATGCGTAGTGTAAAACTACAATTCGGTTTATTTAGGTTTTGAGGTTTATTACTTTTTATTTTCTAGTTATCAGTTAGTCGCGTAACTCTCTGACTTTACAATTTTTGAGCTTGTTTTGCTTGCTAAAAAATTGTATGTTGGGGAGTTACAAGATGGACAGGAATCTCCTTCACGATTTCTTATTAGAAGAATTATTTGATGGCTTGGTGAAGATAGCGGTATGGAACCACTCGATTACATTCCGAACTCGCAAGTGAAACGTACGTTGCGCCGATGGTATTTGGTCTTTAGGGCCAGTGAGAGTAGGTGATCGCCAAGCCTTCAAATAATTCTACTTTATCAATTTTTCTTCTTTTTTGCTTCCTGCAATTCCTTCTATTCCCTTACTCCCTTCAGATTTTTCTCTCCCATTTACTTTCGTTTTTAATGCATGTTTAAAAAATTAAGAAAGATAAAGCGGTTTAAAAAGTCGTCTCAACAATGGCTATCTCGCCAACTTAACGATCCTTTTATTGAGCGTGCGAAAGCAGAAGGATTCCGTAGTCGGGCCTCATTTAAAATACTTGAAATCAATAAAAAGTTTAAAATTTTTAATCCCGGAAAGATCATTGTTGATTTGGGGGCATCTCCTGGTGGTTGGAGTCAGATTGCTGTCAAAGATGTCGGAGATGGAAATGTAATAGCGATAGATTTGCTGGAGATGAATTCAATACCTGGTGTTGAATTTTTGAGAGGAGATTTTTTATCTCACGAAACGCATAAAGAAATTCTTTTCTTGTTAAAAAAAATTCCTGGTAATGATTTTGGAAGATGTGATGTAGTCATGTCGGATATGGCTGCAAATACTACTGGAGATAAAGGGACTGATCATTTGCGAATTATTTTATTACTTGAGGAAGCTCTTGATTTTGCTAGGAAAATTTTGATTGAAGGCGGTTGTTTTGTTGGTAAGATTTTTCAAGGTGGTAGTTCGGATGAGATAGTGCAAAAATTGCGTCAGAGCTTTTCTGTCGTAAAATATTTTAAGCCTGAATCTTCCAGAAAAGATTCATCTGAATGTTATCTAATCGCTCTAAATTTTAGAAATACCTAGATTAAAAATAATGCTAATAGTTCAAAAATTTGGCGGCACCTCTGTTGGCGATATTGCTCGTATCAAAAACGTTGCGCGCAAAGTTAAGGCAGAGTTGGATAAAAAAAATAAAGTCATCGTTGTCGTGTCGGCAATGTCCGGCGTTACCAACCACTTGGTTGATTACTGTCATCAAGTTTCTCCACTCACGTCCGAAGATTCTCTTTCTGAGTATGATTCGATTATTGCAACAGGCGAACAAGTTACATGTGGCCTTTTAGCTCTTGAATTGCAGTCGATTGGCTACAAGGCCAGATCTTTCCTTGGATGGCAATTGCCATTAAAGACGGATACAGTTCACAGTAAGGCGCGCATAGAATCAATTGACGGAGAATCTCTGTTAAAGTCTCTCGATGAATATGACGTGGTTGTGATTGCTGGTTTTCAGGGAATTTGTGAAAAAACTAATCGCGTTACTACCCTTGGAAGAGGAGGTTCAGACACTTCTGCAGTTGCGATTGCCGCTGCTGTAAAGGCGGATTTGTGTGATATTTACACTGATGTTAACGGTGTTTACACAACCGATCCACGCATCACTGACAAGGCTCGTCGCCTTGCAAAAATTACTTATGAAGAAATGTTGGAGATGGCCTATAGCGGTTCAAAAGTTTTGCAAACCCGCTCTGTTGCGATGGCGATGGCACATAATGTGCGAGTCAGAGTTCTTTCTACTTTTGAGGAAGTCAGCGAAAATTCGGGAACAATCCTAGTAAACAATAATGAGGAAATTATGGAAAGACGAGTAATCACGGGCATTAGCTACAGTAAAAGCGATGTCAGAATCATGCTAGCTAGAATGCCAGATCATCCAGGTCTTTCAGCTACAATTTTTGGCAGTTTGGCGAACAAAGAAGTCAATGTTGACATGATCGTACAAAACATCAGTGCCGACGGTAAGTTCGTTGATATTACTTTTACCATTAGCAAGGATGAGCTTGAAAGAGCTAAGATCGCAATTGAGTCAATTAGTGGTGATGTTAAATATGCCGAGATGAAAGTTGATGATAATATTGCAAAAATTTCTGTGATTGGTGTAGGGATGGTGAGTCATTCCGGCGTTGCTCACACAATGTTTAAAACCCTTGCAGACAAAGGAATCAACCTGCTTCTGATCTCAACTTCTGAAATAAAAATTTCTGTTTTGATCTCAAAGGAATATGGAGAGTTGGCAGTAAGAATATTGCATGATGCATTTGGGATTGAGAAATAAAGGAACCTCTAAAAAACCATCTTTTCCGCTAATTTTGTTGTTAGATCAATTTGTTCGAGCGCGCGCATGTCTGAGCACGCTTGCCTTCTCGCAGATTAATTTTCCTAGAGATTCGCTTCGCTCATGCTCGTTCTCATCTAACGACACGTGCGTCGTTTCGGCTAAAGCCGTCGACTCGAACTCCTCGAAAAATTCAGGTTTTTCAGAGATTCCTAAAAGCTTGTTCAAGCTATCCACTCGAACCCTTCTTCTCTTTCTTTTTCTAATCCTATCCTCATTCCCAGGCGCGTCCGTTGTCCAGGCAGAAGAAGATTGCGGGCCACAATATTCCTCCGTGGTTTTTGTTGGTGAGACTGGTGAAATTATTTCTAGCACTCGTGCAGAGGAAATTACCTACCCAGCATCGCTCGTCAAAATGATGACGCTTTATCTTGCTTTTGAAGCAATCGAAAATGGAAAAATTAAGCCGGAAGATAAAATCACAATTTCCGCAAGAGGTGAAGAAATTTCTAAAATTAACAAGGTTAACACCATGCATCTCAACGAAGGGGATAAGATTTCTGTGCGTGAAGCCATACGCGGAATAATCGTAAAATCTTTCAATGAGGCCGCGGTGGTTTTGGCTGAGGCGGTTGCCGGAGATGAGTGGAATTTCGCCAGAAAGATGAACGAAAAAGCAATAGAACTTGGCATGAATAATAGCAGTTTTCGTAATGCCAGTGGTTTGCATGATGAAGGGCAATTTACTACCAGCTATGATTTAGCGCGCCTCTCCATGGCAATCAAAAAAAATTTTAGTGAATATTATTACCTTTTTTCTCTTAAAGAATTTAGTTTTCAGGGCACAACATACAAAACTCATAACCATGTTTTAACGGATTACCGTGGTGCTGAAGGCATGAAAACCGGCTTTACCAACGCATCCGGTTTCAATCTCATTTCGGCAGCAAAAAAAAATGACGACAGAGTAATTTCCGTTTTGCTTGGATGTTCATCTTACCAAAAGCGTGACCAGCTTACAAAAAAACTCCTCAACGAAGCCTTCGAAAAAATCTCAGAAATTAAAAAACAAAAAATTGGAACAAGGGTCAAGAAAGCTTTTGACTATAGAAATTATGGCATAAGCAAAGAGAGGCCAGAAAGATTTGCGAGGGTAGGAAACGGGTTTTTTAATGAGAAAAAATTTGAGCATGAGCCTTAACCCAGATCCGTCATTAGAACCATCCATAATTTCTACTAACCCACGCCAGACAAGGTCAGTTTGTTCCGCTTCCGATGCTCATGTATCACTGATACATTCCGCTTCGGTTCTCACAAACCAACCCTGCCTGACGTAGGTTAGCGAAATTCTGAATGATTCTAATGACGGATCTGGGTTAATAAAACCTAGCGCTGGAATGGGTATTTACCCATTCCACATGTTTTGCGAGAGCCGTAAATAGATGTTTTTGAAATTTGTCAAACGTTGGGAAGGGATAAGATATCCCTTCCTGCCGCAGGGTGGGATGGGTATAGCTTTAGCATAAAAATTCTTTAAACCACAACAACGAACCAAGCCAACATTATGAACACCACAACAATGACATTTTTTACAATCGATACTTTGCAATTTTCTAAAAGAATGCAGAAGGCTGGGCTTCAAAAAGAAGTTGCTGAAGAGCTTGCCGAGGCCATTAAAGAAACACATAACCAATCTGTAGAAAATCTCGCCTCTAAGCAAGATCTTCAAATGCTTGAACAAAGAATTGTTATTAAGCTTGGAAGCCTTATCGCAATAGGTGTTGGCGTTATTGCGACTCTAATAAAACTTTAATTTTTAGATTTTACACTTCACAACCAAACCACAAACCAAACCAAACCAAAATTATGACCACTGCCACTATGCCTTTTTTTACAATCGATACTTTGCAATTTTCTAAAAGAATGCAAAAAGTTGGGCTTCAAAAAGAAGTTGCTGAAGAGCTTGCCGAGGCGATTAAAGATTCTCAAGCGCAATCAGCAGAAGGTTTTGCAACTAAAGATTACGTGCAGAACAAGCTGAATGAATCTGAGTCTCGGTTAGAGCGAAAAATAGACTTGGTTCACAATGAGGTTAAAATAATTCGCAAAGATGTGGAGATGGTTCGAAAAGACTTCGACATGGTTCGAAAAGACTTTGATATAGTTCGTAAGGATGTTGAGACGTTAGAAAACAAACTCACGGTCAAAATCTTTTTGATGTTAACTCTGGCGGTTGGTGTGATAACTTGGCTTGGTAGAGTTGTTGGTTGAGGGTGTTTTTGTTAGAGCTAGTGCTGGAAGGGGTATTTTACCCCTTCCACATGTTTTGCGGGAATCGCAATTCTTGAAATTTATTAAACGTTGGGAAGGGACAAGATATCACTTCCCGCTTTGAGATGTCTGTTGCTACTTGGTTAGCCAGGCTAGGTCAGAAATTTTAACACAAAATTATAAAAAATGTCACGAACAGTAAATACGAGATGTGATACGAGGCTTGAAGATGCGCTAACATTGTGTAGGACTGAGCGAGATATTTTTGGATTGCGAACTGCACTTATGGCATCTGTTAAAAATGGGATGTGGAGCCCGTTTGAATTTACTACTGATGCAGGTAAATTGATAAGAGTTACTAATAAAGATTCCAGTGCAACATCTCTAGATGGGGCAATTCAAGTTATTGATGGAAGAGGGGATCTTTTAGAAAAAAGACCTGTTGCGCATTAGAAACCAATACAATAAACCCCACCCCAACAACTCAACCCAATAACAAACACAGCAACGCTATGAACATAAACGCAGCCCTAAAAAACATTAGATTGTGTAAGGCTGTTACAGGAATGACAGTGATGG
>CAMDJN010000077.1 GCA_945900795.1 Rickettsia typhi
TTCTTTTAAATTTTAGACCAAAAAGATGAAGCTTAAAAAGGTAATTAGGAGTGGGAAATGGTATTATTAGAGGTTCCCTAGGACGGACTCTTACTCCTAACCATCTTTCCACCCACCATATGCAATCCACACTCCTTCGCTTCATCACTTTCCCACCACCATCTACCAGAACGAATATCGTCACCTTCTTTGATGGCTCGACTACAAGGGTCGCAGCCAATCGAACGATATCCTTTATTATACAATTCGTTGTACGGAATATTGCGATTTTTGATTATTTCCCACACTTCACCCTCTTTCATTTCAAGCAGCGGATAAAATTTTATGATCGATAAACTCTCATCACGCTCATAAAAATTTTTTTGCCCCCTACCGGATGAATGCTCCCTTCGAATACCGCTAATCCACAATTCGTAACCATATAATGCTCTTTTTAGCGGTTCAATTTTTCTGATATTACAGCATTGCAACCGCATTTCCTTGCTTACATAAAAAGGATTAATGCCGTTTGTTGTAACAAATTTTTCTATTGAATCTTGATGCGGGTAATAGGCAGAAATTTTGATTTGATATTTATCAACTGTACGTTGCCAAACCTGGTATGTCTCGCTTGGTAACCTTCCGGTATCAATCGTAAAAATATCGACAGACAACTTTTGATCAGCAATAAAATCAGTGATCACTTGGTCTTCAATACTAAAACTGGTCGAAAAAATAGTACGGTTAGAAAGTGAGGCTTTCCTCAATTCATCCTGCCAACTGAACTCTTGCTGCATTCTGTTAATTATTTAAATTTGGAAGTGACATTGGCGATCTTCTTCTTGAAGCTTACCTGGGCATAAAGCACTGATTTGTTTGGAAGGTCAAGGGTTTTGATATTTCTAATTGATATTTTTTGATCCGTTTCTAGCTTGCCTCGATACCTTGTATATCAATCTTCCGCAGGTTTTACTACCATAAAAAATCTTCCCCTCAAACTACTCTTAAAAAAGGAGCTTAATTGTTAGAAAAAATTAAAAATTTCAAAATTTCTGGTCGTGAATGTTTGCCAATTATTGAAGGTGGAAAGGGCGTTGGCATCACTACTGGAGTTACCGCGGGTCACTTCGCTAAAAATGGTGCAGTTGGAACTTTTTCTGGGGTAAACGCTGATAATATTGATGAAAATGGTAAATTTATCCCGCTAATTTATAAAGCTTCAACTCGCAGAGAAAGGCATGAGGAACTTATTGCTGACAGCATTACCGGCGGAATTTGTCAGGCAAAAATTGCACATGATATTTCTGGCGGCAACGGTCGTATACACATGAATGTGCTTTGGGAAATGGGTGGCGCAGAACGTGTTTTACACGGAATTCTTGATGGTACAAAAAACCTCATTCACGGCATTACTTGTGGCGCCGGCATGCCATACCGTCTTTCTGAAATCGCCGAAAAATACCAAGTTTATTATTACCCAATCGTGTCCTCAATGCGTGCCTTTCGCGCATTGTGGAAGAGAAGTTATCACAAAGCTAAAGATCTACTCGGCGGCGTCGTCTACGAATGTCCGTGGCGCGCAGGTGGTCATAACGGCCTTTCCAACGCTGAAGATCCTAATGCTTACGAAGATCCATATCCACGAGTTGCTGAAATTCGTACCTTCATGAATTCTATCGGACTAAATGATGTGCCAATTATCATGGCCGGCGGGGTGTGGAATTTGACAGAATTCGAACATTGGTTGGATAATCCAGAAATCGGACCGGTAGTCTTTCAATTCGGAACACGTCCCATCCTCACACAAGAATATCCCGTTCCTGATTCCTGGAAAAAAAGACTTCTAACTTTGAAAGAGGGAGATGTTTATCTAAACCGTTTTAGCCCTACAGGATTCTACTCTTCTGCAGTTGAAAATGATTTTATTCGTGAATTGAAAGGTCGCGAAATCAGACAGGTCGACTATCGCTCCAAGCCAATTGATGGGTTTACTGCCGAAATTCCTTTCGGACAAAGAGGTCGCATAGTATACATAAAACCAGAAGACAAACGAAAGGTTGACGAATGGATTGATGCAGGCCACACAGAAGGAATGAAGACGCCTGACGAAACGCTGATGTTCGTAGATAAATCGAAAGCAATGCAAATTATTACCGACCAAATCAATTGCATGGGATGTCTCAGTCAATGTCGCTTCAGTAATTGGTCAGACAAGGCTGAAATGAACCATACCACAGATCGCAAGGCTGATCCGCGCAGTTTTTGTATCCAAAAAACTCTGCAAGACGTTCGTCACGATATCAACATCGAAAACCAATTAATGTTTGCGGGACATAGCGCCTACCGCTTCGCCACCGATCCATTTTATGCGAATGGCTTCATGCCAACAATTAAACAACTGGTGGATAGAATTATGATTGGAAAATGATGATAACAATGATGCGTGCGAAGATTCATCGCGCTACAGTTACAAATGCTGACCTCAATTACGAAGGATCAATTTCAATTGATGATACACTTCTAAAATCTTCCGGAATTTTACAAAATGAAAAAGTTGATGTGCTAAACATTAATAACGGCGAACGTTTTACAACCTACGCGATTCCAGCTAAACAAGGAAGTGGGTTGATTCAAATAAATGGAGCCGCAGCTCGCAAGGTACAGATTGGTGATCAGGTCATCGTAATCGCTTACGCTTCAATGACTGAAAGCGAGGCAAAAACATTTACTCCGAAAGTGGTTTTAGTTGATTCAAAAAATTATGACACCTCTAAGAGCTCGTCCTAAGGGAACCCCCCTAAGAACCTGTCTTAAATTAGTACGGCTAACGACTACCACACTACAGACTAAGCACTAAAATTATGCCTTCCAAAAAATCCTCCAAAACAAAATTCATTTTTATAACCGGTGGTGTAGTTTCCTCACTCGGTAAAGGACTTGCCTCGGCATCTCTTGGCGCTCTTTTGCAAGCTCGCTCCTATTCAGTTAAGCTTCGCAAACTTGATCCTTACCTCAACGTAGATCCTGGCACAATGAGTCCAACTCAACATGGAGAAGTGTTCGTCACAGAAGATGGCGCCGAAACCGACCTCGATCTTGGACATTACGAACGCTTTACTGGAGTTGATGCGAAGAAGTCTGACAATGTTACCGCCGGTCAAATTTACTCGAAACTTCTCGCTAAAGAACGTAAGGGAGATTATTTGGGAGGCACGGTACAAGTGATTCCACATGTTACCGATCTAATAAAAGAATTTATTCTGAACGACATTGGTGATGTTGATTTTCTACTTTGTGAAATTGGTGGAACCGTCGGAGATATTGAAGCTTTACCATTTTTTGAGGCGATTCGTCAGCTAGGATATGAGATGGGACAAGAAAGATGCGCCTTCCTTCACCTTACGCTTTTACCCTATATTGAAAGTGCTAATGAGCTTAAAACTAAACCTACTCAACATTCAGTAAAAGAACTACGCTCCATCGGAATTCAACCAAGCGTTTTACTTTGCAGAGCAGAGCATCCAACCTCAAAAACACATCTGGAAAAAATTGCCAAGATGTGCTCAGTTCCGATTTCTTCGGTTATTGCAGCCCCAAATGCGCGCAGTATTTATGAGGTTCCTATCATTTACCATAAAAACGGCCTTGATACCGAAATCCTAAAATTTTTCAAACTTGATTACAGTAAAAAGCCAGACCTCTCTAAGTGGATCGCAATCAAAAATGCAATTGATCATCCAAAACAAGAGGTAAATATCGCGATTGTTGGCAAATATACCGATTATCGCGACTCTTACAAATCATTACTTGAAGCCATTGATCATGCAGCTTTTTCTTTAAAAATAAAAGCCAATGTTATTTGGGTAAATGCTCGTGATGAAAAAGAAATTGATGAAGTGATCAATCGATCAAAACCTCACGCAATTCTTGTACCAGGCGGATTTGGAGAAGATGGAACGGAGGGAAAAATCGCTATGATCAAGCATGCTCGTACTAAAAACATTCCTTATCTTGGCATTTGTTACGGCATGCAGATGGCTGTTATTGAATATGCCCGCAACGTACTTGGAATAAAGGATGCAACCTCGTCAGAAATTTCTAAACAAGGAAGTTTTACCAAAAATTTTGTAGTAGGAATGATACGTGAATGGCAAGATCAATCCGGTAAGAAAACCAAAAAAGCTGGGACAGATTTGGGTGGCACTATGAGACTTGGGGCATATCCATGCAACCTTCTAAAACATTCTCTTGCTGAAAAAATTTACGAAAAACAATTCGTAAAAAAATCGTCTACACAACAAATTTCAGAACGCCATCGCCATCGTTACGAGGTAAATATCAACTTCAAAAAACAGTTGGAAGAATCAGGCCTAATCTTCTCCGGCATATCTCCCGATGGTAAATTAACTGAGATTATTGAGATCAAAAATCATCCGTTTTTTGTAGGGGTACAATTCCATCCCGAACTAAAGTCTAAACCTTTCGCAGCACATCCTCTTTTTGTTTTCTTCTTAAGAAGCGCTATGGGCAATGCTTAGGGAGCCTCTGAAAAACCAGGATTTTTCGAGGAATTTTTCTGATGAAGAAAATTGTGAGAAGGTAAGCGTACTAGATGTACGCGCTCTCGAGCAAATTTCTTCATCAGAAAAGTTACCGAAAAAGACGGTGTTTCAGAGGTTCCTTAAATTATTTGCAATATTGACACTTGTGAGCTCTTGTGGCTTCAAAGTAATCTACAAAGAAAGGGATAGAAAGTCAGACATGTCCTACGTTCATGAATTGGCTGCTATTCGAATTGAGAAGGAGAGAAATCGACTTGGACAAAAGGTTAAAAATAGCGTCTACGACACCATAAACCCCGATAATTTAAACTCTGAACCAAAATATTTTCTATCTCTAAAAACTGCTGAAGCGAGCTATGCAACATACATCACACCAACAGGATCATCAGGAAGAAATACAGTTACTTTAACAGTTTCCTACTCATTACAGAATCTCAAAACCGGCGATGTAATTTCTACAGGATCAGCCTCAGCCAACGATAGTTACGACGTCAGTAGCAACCGATATGCTAGTTACAAAACAGGAAATTATACCCAATCAAATCTCACGAAAGTTATTTCACAAAATATTAGGAATTCTCTCGTAAACGATTTCATTGAAGAGAAAAGGAAATGTCTCGGAGAATTTGATGAGGATGAGGAAGTGGAAATTAAAGAGAAGTTTGTTTGTAAGCTGGTTGAGGATAATTTATAACGAGCAAGAGGAGGGTGAGTTCAATCTCCTAGCGCAACTTTACATCGTTGTTAACCTCAAAAGGTTTACAACAATTAAAGTGCGCAATCATGACCAAAAACTACACTCGGATTTCTCTTTGTGAACGAGAAATAATTTACAAACTCAACCTTGAGAAAAA
>CAMDJN010000078.1 GCA_945900795.1 Rickettsia typhi
ATAAACTTTTAACTCAAGAGCTTGCAAACCAAGTTGAAAATATCGTGAATCACCAGCCAAGAAAATGTTTAAATTTTAGAACTCCTTTTGAGGTTTTTTATAAAACTAAAACGATGAATTTGGTTGCGCTGGGAGATTGAATTCACCCACTCTCTAGGCATTTCAAGGGCCATCATTTCATCAAAAGTGGGGCGGTGACGAATTACTTCAAACATATCGTCATCAATCAAAACCTCTGGAATCATTGGCCTGCAATTATACTCGTTGGACATCGAGGAACCATAAGCCCCAGCGCTACAAAATACTAATATATCTCCGTATTTAGGATCGATCAATTCACGATTTTGTGCTAAAACATCCGTGCTTTCACACACCGGTCCAACAATATCATAAATAAATTTAATCCCATTTTTTTTTACCACGGGAAGGATTTCATGGTAAGATCCATAAAGCCCTGGACGCATCAAATCATTCATTGCAGCATCGATAATAACAAAATTTTTATGAAAGTTTTTTCCAACAATTTCTTTCAGAAGAATTACCTCGGTAGCAAGTAGGCCGGCATTCCCAATCATAGCTCTTCCGGGAGCGATTGTAATTTTTACGCCCAAATCTTTAGTTACTTCTTTGATCAATCTTACATAATCATCGATCAATAAGGTGTTTTCATTTTTATAGGCAATCCCAATACCACCTCCAAAATCAAGGGAGGAGATTTTGTGACCTTGCAAGCGAAGCGAAATACATAGATCGCGTAATTTTTGAAATGCGGATTTAAAAGGATCGATCGAAGTTATTTGTGAGCCGATGTGAGTTGAGATGCCGTAGATTTCGATAGCGGGAAGTTTTGCTGCTTTGGCATAAATCTCTTCTGCCCTTTCAATATCAACTCCGAACTTGTCACCCCTTCTTCCTGTTGAAATTTTATCGTGAGTTTTTGCGTCAACGTTAGGATTTACGCGTAAAGAAAATTTTGCTTTTTTACCAATTTCAGTTGCGACTTCATTCAGTAAAAACATTTCAGATTCTGACTCAACAGAAAATTCTTCTACACCGATTTCAAGGGCGTATCTCATCTCCTTTTTTGTCTTACCAACTCCGGCAAAGACAATTTTTTTTGGATCAACCCTTGCTTTGATTGCTCGGAATATCTCGCCCTGCGAGACTGCGTCAATTCCAGCTCCAAGATCGCTTAGAATTTTTACCAAATGGATATTAAAGTTCGCTTTAATCGCATAGCAGATTTTGTAATCCGAAATAGCATTTTTGGCAAAGGATGCAGAGAAGCTTTCAAAATTTTCACGTAATGATTTTTTTGAATAGCAATAAAATGGGGTGCCAACGTTTTCAGCAATTTTGCTAATCGCGACATTCTCGATGAATAATTCTTGGCATTGATTTTGACCGCGAATTAGGGTTTTGTAACCGATATATTTCATCTAATCAGTCGCTTTGCCCTGGTAAATTTTAATGATATTATCCAGCATTTTTAAAGCTTCTTCGCGCGGACGTTGAAAAGTATTGCGACCAATGATGGAGCCATGCGCGCCACCTTCATAGATTTCACGAATTTCATTATAAAAATCACCATCTCCCCTCGTAGATCCACCGGAGAATACTACTATTCTACGATTGTTGAAGGTTGCCCTCATTACATGACTGATTCGTTCACGCATGGTAGTAACAGGAATTTTTACTTTTTCATAAACCTTGATCGCTTCAAGATTTTCTAGCGCTTGAGTCGGTGGCTTTACTTTGATGATATGAGCACCAAGCAATGCCGCCATGTGTGCAGCGTAAGCGCAAATGTCGATTGCAGTTTCGCCGATTTTAGAAAGATCACCACCACGAGGATACGACCAAATTACAACCGCAAGGCCACGTAATTTTGCCTCTTCTGCCATTTCTCTAATTTCTTCCATCATGTCAAATGCCGCATCACTTCCAGGATAAATTGTGAAGCCAATTGCAGAGCATCCTAGGCGCAAAGCATCAGAAACGGAAGATGTCGTAGCTTGATGGGGCGCGGTTCCACCATTATGCAAAGCATTGGAGCTGTTAACTTTTAGGATCAAAGGAATCGCCCCGGCAAAAGTATCTGCGCCGGCCTCAATCATGCCAAGTGGTGCAGCGTAAGCATTCAAACCGGCTTCGATTGCCAGTTCGAAATGGTAATGTGGATCATAAGCATCGGGATTAATCGCAAAACTTCTATCCGGTCCATGTTCAAAACCTTGATCTACCGGCAATATCACCATCTTTCCGGTTCCGCCAAGTTTTCCATGCATCAAAATTCTGGCCAAATTCGTCTTGGTGCCAGGATTGTCGCTTTCATAGCAAGAGAGAATTTTTTTAACTTTTGTAGATATTTTCATAAATATTTTTTTATTTCCGGAGGTGTCATGGAGAAAGATTTAGAGCCCATGTTCAAAGGAGTCTGAATCAGGGTACGGTCCTGAGTTGTAAGGACAAAAGTCAACACTTTGATTCGTGGTTTTTTAAAATCCGATCTTCCTTCGTCAAGTTTTTAATTGCCAAGTTGAAAGCTGTTTTTAATTTTTTTTATAGTTTTAATGAATATACCAAATAAATTTCTTTATGCAGTTTGAATCCAGGAAAAATGCCGCTTTAAGTCAGGTCAGAAGTTTCTGTGAATTATCAAATTCACAGGTCAGAAATCTTGAAGATTTTGTAATTTTTCTTTTGCAGGAAAATGAGAAATTTAACTTTATCGGTAAGTCTACAATCGAAGATATTTGGGATCGTCATGTGCTTGACAGCGCGCAATTATTGCGCTTTATTGTTGATAAAAATGCAAAATTTGCCGATTTCGGATCCGGCGCCGGCTTGCCAGGAATCATTCTTTCAATTCTCGGTTTGCGTGAAATCCATTTAATCGAAAAAGCATTCCGCAAGGCTGACCTTTTGCGTCAATCAAAATCATTTTCTTCTAACAGAGTTTTTGTGCATCAAGCCAAGTTAGAAGAGTTGCCAGCAATGGAGTTCGATTGTATAGTTTCGCGTGCGTTAGCGCCATTCGATAAACTGCTTTTATATGCAAAACAATTCCTAAAAAAAGATGGCTATTGTTTGTTTCTGAAAGGAAAAAATCTTCAAAACGAAATTGCTGCTGCAAAACAAAATTTTCAATTTGAGTATGAACTCATGCAAAGCATTACATCTCCTGAAAGCTCTATTATCAAAGTCTCAAATATAAATTTATGCTAATTGGTATCCCAAAAGAAATTAAAGATCATGAATATCGCGTCGGTGCAACTCCATCCGGAGTGCGCGAACTAATCAATGCGGGGCATCAGGTTTTGGTCCAAAAAGATGCTGGAACAGCAATCGATTTCACGGATGAGCAATATGCAAAAGAAGGTGCGAAAGTTGTTGATAGCGCAAGCGAAATCTATGCAAAAGCAGAGATGATTCTGAAAGTAAAAGAGCCGCAAAAATCTGAATGCGAAATGCTTCGAAAGGGACAAATTTTGTTTTCTTATCTACACCTTGCTGCTGAAGAAGAATTAACAAAAATGCTGATCAAATCGGGATCGGTCGCGATCGCATTCGAAACTGTGACTGCTAATGATGGCTCACTTCCCCTTCTTGCGCCAATGAGTGAAGTTGCGGGAAAGCTTGCCATTCAAGCGGGAGCAAAGGCTCTGGAAAAAGCTCATGGCGGTAGAGGTGTTTTACTTGGTGGAGTACCAGGAGTTGCTCGCGGAAAAGTTGTTATTATTGGTGGCGGAGTTTCCGGAACTAACGCCGCTAAAGTCGCTATTGGTATGGGAGCGGAAACTGTCATCCTAGATAAATCACTAGCACGCATACGCTATCTGTGTGATATTTTTGGCAATTCAGCAACTGTTTTATATTCCTCTCTTGGCAATATCGAAAAAACTGTAATCGAAGCTGACTTGGTTATTGGTGCAGTCCTGGTTCCCGGTGCAGCGTCTCCCAAGTTAGTTTCGGCTGCCATTATTAAAAAAATGAAACAAGGCTCTGTGATAGTTGACATTTCAATCGATCAAGGCGGATGTTTTGAAACAAGTAAACCAACTTCGCACAGCAATCCAACCTATGTTGTTGACGGTGTCGTGCATTATTGCGTTACCAACATGCCGGGCGCGGTTGCTCGCACCTCAACCCAAGCTCTTGAAAATTCAACATTACCATTCTCTTTGGCTATCGCAAACAAAGGGTACAAAGCTGCGCTACTAGAAGATAAAAATCTCCTTAACGGTCTAAACGTCATTAATGGCAAGGTAACTTATAAAGCAGTTGCGGATACTTTTGGGCATTATTTTGTTGCGGCCGACGAAGCTTTCTAATTTTCAGTGAGCATAGCGCCTCATCCCTTTGACGGAGGATCGAAGAATTAAGTGATCCGAGATGAGTTGAAAATACAGGCCCTATCTCCCCCTTGCGGAATCGTCTTGTTGTGTAAGGTTGCTCAACTCTCTCCGAAAGGGAAAGTAATAAAACTAAGACTGAAACTTGAGCAGATTCTAAGTAAGAGGCTCCTTATGTTCAAATGTTAAATCCTAAATTTTGCCCAACTCCCAAGCGGTTTTGAACCCAGCACCAATACTCCCCTCTACATCCATACTCATAAAAAAATATGGCCTAGATGCTAAAAAATCTCTCGGGCAGCATTTTATTCTTGATAAAAATTTTACCGATAAATTGGTAAGTTTTGCAGGGGATTTATCTAATGATTTTGTGCTTGAAGTTGGTCCTGGCCCCGGCGGACTAACGCGCTCCATTCTTGATGCGGGAGTGAAAAAACTTGTAGTAATCGAGATGGACGAAAGATGTTTAAATGCGCTTCAGGAAATTAAAATTTTCTACCCAGATCGTCTGGAAATAATTTCTGCAGATGCTTTGCGATTTAATGAGTTAGAATTTTTTCACAAATTTTTTCCAATGGGAAAAAAAATCAAAATAATCTCAAATCTTCCCTACAATATTGGTACCGTCCTGCTTTTTAAGTGGTTAAAAATTGCTGATAAAATTTCCTCCATGCATTTGATGTTGCAAAAGGAAGTAGTAGAACGAATTATCGCTAAGCCTGGTGAAAAATCTTATGGAAGGCTTGCAGTGATGGTGAATTTTTTGTGTGAAACGAAGATGGTCTACAAGGTTAATCCTACAGTCTTTACTCCTCCCCCAAAAGTCACTTCAGCGGTAGTTGAAATCATACCCAGACCAAAACCGATTTGTGATGTAGCATTTCACAAGCTAGAAAGGGTCGTGGCAGCAGCCTTTA
>CAMDJN010000079.1 GCA_945900795.1 Rickettsia typhi
GAGTTTGTAAATTATTTCTCGTTCACAAAGAGAAATCCGAGTGTAGTTTTTGGTCATGATTGCGCACTTTAATTGTTGTAAACCTTTTGAGGTTAACAACGATGTAAAGTTGCGCTAGGAGATTGAACTCACCAAGGGTTGAAGGTGGATTATTTGACAACCCAAAAATGCGTGATTCAAGACCAGTTATAACCAAAAAGGATGAATTTTATGCAGCCGGGTATGAGGCTTATCAAGATAAAGATGGTTCTTTGGTAAAACTTCACGGCGCATTCACCCAAGGTTTTTTTGGCTGGATGGGTTATAAGAACGGTCGATCCGCCTGCTGTTTGGTTAGTTGTGTAAATAAGTCAATTGCCCCAACTACAGAAATTAGAAATTCAACGGCAACTGAATTTCATGCTGAAACTTTTGAAAAAGGTAAATAAAAATGATACGCAAAGCAACAAAATCAGATATAGATTGGATGGTTGAACTAAGTCATCAGAAGCGATTAGCCTATTCAAAGGAACAGCCAAATTTCTGGAAGATGGCCGAAAATTCTGATGAAGTACAACAAAAATATTTTGAGAAAGAACTAAAAAATGATAATGTTATTGCCTTGATTTATGAAGAAAAACAAGGTTTTATAATAGGAAAATTAGTTACGCCTCCAGAGGTTTACGATGCCGGTTTAACTTTGATGATCGGAATGTCCTAGTAATAGGTTATTAATAACAAAGGGTTTTTAGTTTGCAAAGTGGTGATTTTAAAAAATCCTAATCACCTAAATCTAAAAGCATTTGTGCGCTCTTCTTTGGTAAAGCCCTTTCTAACATCCTTTTAAACTCATCCCACTTTGTAGAAGCCTTCATAAAAGCGATTACAGTGTGGAGGTGCTGAGATAAAGCTGGATGTCCAATGTCTTCAGTTAGAAATTGATGGAATCTAGCCTTACGGTTTCCTTTGTCGTCTTTCGGATTGCGCGCCTTGATCTCTTCCAAAAGCTCTGGAGCAAGTCTTTCATAAACTATGTCGTTTGTGTAAGTTCCAACGCATCCAGGTCTTTTTAGTAAATTTGGTTTATCTAAATTCCAACCTCTCAATCGAAACATTTCTTTGTAAAAATCGTCAGGAAATCTTTTTGCCCACGTTGCAAATTCTTTAAGCAAATACTTGTCTAGCAATGCTTGTAACGCATCTTTTCCTCTAATTGCTTGATAACCTGTTGCTTCGTCGATTAAGGCAACAATACCAACTTTAGCGAATGATCTAGTTAACATTTCGCACTTATCGGCAATGTGTGTTTGCTGTCTATGTAAAGCTCCTTCCTTTCTAGCCTGAAAAATTGCATCGCATATTTCAACTATAACCGTTGCGTCGTAGCCATGTGAAGGTTTGCCACCAGTAGCTTTTGTGAAAGTTATTCTATTCTCCAACAAATTGCTTAGATGCGCTGAAATAAAGGGCTTAAGCCTATCATGACCCATAAATTTAGGCAATTGGGCAAATTGCCCCATTCCTAACGCCTGAACAGCATCTGTTTGGGTTAAGACTCTTGATCCATCTTCTAATACATAACAAGGAAGAGTAAAACCTCCTATGTCTATTTCCCCTGAGTGGGTGGCTTTCAATACTTTGTCTTTTTTCATGTTAAGCTCCTAATGCGTTTGTTAAAACTAAGTCAAAAACATTCTGCGTCTTACGGTTGTTGTATTTGAAGCAGAATTCGGTGATGTAGCGGTTAAGGTATTTGTCGCTTAGGTGGTGATATTGTCCCACGATGCCGCGCTTAACTATTGCCCAAAATGATTCGATTGTGTTTGTGTGGATTGCGCCGTTAGCCCATTCTTTTTGGCTGTGGTTGACTGATTTGTGATTGAGGAAATGTCTGAAGGGAGCGTAGCCGCGATAGTCATCGGTCATCAAAACTGTGTTGTCGAAATCAATGTGAGAATCGGCAATTTTCTTTAGATCAGCAAATTTCAGCTCTTTTTGTTTTTGAGCAACAACACGACCACCTCTTTCAACCATTCCAACAACTGGAGTTTTATTAGTTCCGCGACCGCGTGGAAGTTTTGGGTAATTACCATCGTCATCTTTGTCTTTACTTGTTTTGCGTGGGGTTCTTGCGCCGATGTAAGTCTCGTCCATCTCAACAACTCCTAAAAGAAGGCTTGGGGTTTCAACCATAGCCTTCCTAACCCTCATTTGCATCGACCAAGCTGTGTTTTTATTTACGTCTAAATCACGAGCGAGCTGACGGCTAGAAATTCCCTTTTTGGCGTTTAAGATTAAAGTAATGGCGAGAAACCATTTTTGGAGGGGAAGGCGTGTATCATCAAAAATCGTTCTTACTGTAACGCGGTAAGAGGTTTTGCATGTGTGGCAAAAATGACGAAGTTCCGTAGGGTAAGCGTGGCTTTTTGTAGAATTGCAGTAGGGGCAGGTTGGCGTTCCTTTCCAACGGATTTGTTCCAGGTATTCGATGCAGTCTTTTTGTGTTGGAAATTTATTAAAAACTTCTACTATGTTCATGGCTCAATTTAGTTTTAAGGTTAGTATCGCTACGACCTACTCTAAATTGGGCTTTCTTATGTGTCAAGAGAAATTAATAACCTATTACTAGGACATTCCGTTGATGATTGATGATTTTTGTATATCTGGGGATTTATGGATGACCATTGGCAAAGAGTTGCTTGATGAATGCCAAAAGAGAGCAAAAAATATGGGCGCAAAACAAATTTTAATTGTTTGCGGTGATCATGATATGCAGAAATTTTCGTTACTTGAAACTATGAATATGAGCATTGCCAGCAGGTGGTATACTAAAACGATATAACTGCATTAACAAAAAATTTAAGGATAAAAATGAATTCTAAAAATAATATTTTACTTGGTCTTGACGCTGATAATAAAAAGTTATTCGTCGAAAATAATGATTATAGACACATCATGTTAATCGCTCCGCATGGCTCTGGAAAAGGGGTTTGCTTCGTAATTCCAAGTCTTTTGGCTTTTGAAGAATCTGCCATTGTTCATGATATTAAAATGGAGAATTATGAACTCACTAGTGGTTATAGAGCTTCTATCGGGCATAAGATTTTTATGTGGAATCCGCTTGGAGAAAAAAACAAAACCAATCGATATAATCCGCTGGATTTTATCAGTGCTGATCCGACAAAAATTATTGATGATGTTCAAAAAATTGCCCATCTTTTGATTAAAGATTGCAGTGATTATTCAGCTCAAGCTAAGAATTTATTTACCTCTCTTGTTCTCTACCTTGCTGCCAACACCGCCAAAACTAAATCATTTGGCGAGATTGCCAGAATGCTTGTCAGTGATTTAATTGCTGAAATTACTGATGCACTTCCGAAATTAAAAAATGATCTTCATCCATTTGCGCATAGCCAAATTAAGTCTTTTTTGTCAAAAGATAAGCATGAACAAAATTCTATCATTCGGGTTTTAAGCAGCTATTTAGCACCGTGGAATAATCCTTTGATAGATTACGCAACTTCTAAATCAGATTTTGATATTGCTGATTTTAAGAAAAATAAAACCACACTTTATGTTGGGTTGAATCCTGCTGATATTGATAGATTACAGCCAGTGATGCAGTTCTTCTATGATCATGCACTTGAAAGGCTGATGACAACAGCTGGAGAACTCGGATATAATGATAAAAATGGTGGGATATGTTTGTTTATGGATGAGTTTTATTCCATCGGAAAATCAGAAATGTTAGCATCTGCAATGCCATATTTAAGAGGCTATAAAATAAAACTATTTTTGATCGCCTCCGACATTGAAAGAATTGAAAATGTTTACGAAGAAAATGGTGCCTCAACGATAATTTCAGATTGCGCTTCTAAAATTTTCTTTGCCGCCAAGAGTTTCAAAACCGCCAATAAAATATCACAAATCTGTCTCGATAAATCTAAAAATCTTGAACTGATATCGTGGCAAGAAGTCAACAATTTAGGCTCAGATTCACAAATCATTAATAGAGATGGTGAACAACCAATTATTTCAAAGAAGGTTTTTTATTATGAAGATGAAGAGATGAAAAAGAGGATAATCACTCCAAAACATTTTACAGATTAGTATGATAAAAAAACTGGGTAAAAATGATTGGCGCGAATGGAGGGAAATCAGGCTCGAAGCTCTAAAAAAATCACCGGATAGTTTTTTATCTTCCTTTGAAGAAGAAGATAAAACTCCCGATAATATGTGGGCCGAACAACTAGAAAATTCCTTAAAATTTGGATATTTTATTAATGACGAAATTGTTGGCTGCTCGGGATTATTAATCGAAAAAGCAGCAAAAATATCTCACACAGCAACGCTTTTTGGAATGTATGTGAAAGATGGTGTTCGTGGAAGCGGCGTGGGTTTGGCGCTAGTTAATTTTGTAAAAGATTATGCAAAGAAAAATCATGTAAAGCATTTGTATCTTGGTTGTAATGCCCAAAATCTTGGCGCGGTTAAGTTGTATAAAAAATGTAGGTTTAAAGTTTATGGAACAAGACCAGATTATACCAAGATTGGCAGCAAATTTTATGATGATTTGATAATGATGTGTGAATTATAAATTTTACCAATTGATGACAAAAGAATTATCACAAAACACAATTCCTCAATTTCTCTGGTAATAGAAACACTCAATAACTCATCTGCTTCTAGCATCATTCTCAAAAGAACTAGTAATTTTTACAAAATAAATTACTCATCCGCATTATTTCGTTAACTATTTCTCGAAATCATGCGTAGATTCACATCAAGACTAGGTCCAACACGACCAATTTCCACGGCAGGGAATCAGTGTCGTCATCATTTTAGCACCTTAATAACATCACATGTCAGTGACGAAGTTAGACGTCGATTTGTGGATTTTGCAGAAGGTCAATCGGTCAATCCGTATGAAGATTATTTAGCTGTACAAGAGCAAGCCGGCACGGTCCTAAGAAAAATTATTCCACAACCAGACCAAGAAATTTTGAGAGATTTTAGCAAGAAAGGTCGATCTCTGGTGCTACTACAAAACTCCCCAGTCATCGGGGAGAAAGGCTTGCCTCCAACACCAGCCTCATCAAGAAAATCAGAAGATGGGGCTGTTGCAAATCCCCAAACAATTTCTTCATAAATTTCTTTAGTTTTTTTGATTATTTTCCTTGTTATTAAAAGTAGCTAAAGCTACTGTTTACTAGCCCTAATGGCACTTCTGACTTTCATAAATCAGCAAGTTTTTAGCA
>CAMDJN010000080.1 GCA_945900795.1 Rickettsia typhi
CATAAACTTTTAACTCAAGAGCTTGCAAACCAAGTTGAAAATATCGTGAATCACCAGCCAAGAAAATGTTTAAATTTTAGAACTCCTTTTGAGGTTTTTTATAAAACTAAAACGATGAATTTGGTTGCGCTGGGAGATTGAATTCACCGAGTCTTTTTTCAGTTTTCCCTGAGCGTATTTTGCAAAATTTTTACTTCATAACAAAAATGCGTTTATCAAAGCGTGAATTTTTAGTGAAAGCGTTTTTGCAAGTTCAGTTTTTAAAATCTTCCCAAGCTTTTCAGTTTTGTTTCCGGTAATAAAGTAAGCGTTAGTTTTGTTACCTCCAAAGACTCTTCCTTCCTCAATTTCATTTGCGACTATTAGGTCACAGTTTTTTTTCACCAATTTTTCCTTCGCGTATTTTTCAATATTCTCGCTTTCTGCGGCGAAGCCGATGACGAGGCGAGGGCGGTTTTTGTGATGTCCAACAAATTCTAGAATGTCTGGGTTTTGTTCGAGTTCTAAGGTAAGATTTTTCGTAGCAGATTTTTTGATTTTTTCTGTGGAGGGATTTTTTACACGGAAGTCAGCAACGGCAGCACATCCGATGAATGCATCAGTTCCAGCTAAATTCTTCTTTACCGCTTCAAACATTTCTTCAGCAGTTTTAACTCGAATTATTTTTTCTTTCGGCAAAGAAATTGCCTCACGAATATTTCCCACAATCATTGTCACATCCGCCCCCATGTCACCTAAAACTTCTGCAATTGCGATTGATTGTTTTCCGGAAGAATGATTTCCAATGAAGCGTACTGGGTCGATTGGTTCAACGGTAGAGCCTCCGGTTAGGAGAATTTTTTTTCCTTTAAGAAGATTTTGATTAGTAAAAAAGTCAGAAATTTTTTCGGAGATTTTTTCTGGTGAGGCCATTTTTCCAATGCCAAATTCTCCGCAGGCTAGAATGTCAGTTTCGGGCTCAACCATTGAAATTCCTGATTCCAGCAGCTTTTGTAAATTTTCCTGAGTTTGTTTTTTTTCCCACATTTTTTCATTCATTGCCGGAGCGATGATGATTTTCTTATTTGAGGCAAGAATGACAGAAGAGGCCAAATCATCAGCATATCCGCCAGCAATTTTTGCGATGAAATCAGCAGAAGCTGGTGCGATAACGATTAAATCGGACTGGCGTGAGAGCTTGATGTGGCCCATTTCAAGCTCATCTTCAGTTGAGAATAATTCGTTGTAAGTTTTGTTTCCGGACAGTGATGAAGCGAGTAGGGGGGTGATAAATTCTTGAGCGGCTTTGGTTAAAATGCAGGTGACATTGAATGAATCTTTTGAAAGTAAGCGGGTTAGATCCATCGCTTTGTAGGAGGCGATGCTGCCGGTGATTATGAGTAGGATTTTTTTATGAATTGTCATGTGGTTTGAATAGATTCTTAAGGAACCTCTAAAAACTAGATTTTTTTTGAGAAATTTTTAGGCAACAAATTTTCGAGCAGGTAAGCATACTCAGAGGTACGTGCTCGCGAGAAAATTTGGTAACAACAAAATTTACAAAAAAAGCAATTTTTAGAGGTTCCTTTAACTTGCTTCAACGTCGATAACCATGTTGGTATTACGAAGTGCCAAAATATCATTTTTGGTAAGAGAATATTTCTGAGGTAGTTTAATTTTATCGATTCCGTCATCTTTGATTACGGAAAAAAATACTTCACTAAATGTTGCTGCATCTTTGTTAGCTAAGCGTTGCGCAAGCATTAATCTGATGGTTGGAATTGGATTGGGGTGTCTGATTATTATTTCGACTCTAGAAAAATTTTTTTCAGGGGCTGCGCTGATTTGTTGAAGTGATGGTGATGAATAGTTTTTGTTTAATGTCTTGGATATGCTTTCTGTTTCGGCTATTGAAGTTTGATTTGTAGAGCGTCTTTGACCGCGGTTAGGATAGGTATTTTGTTTTTTAATATCCTCGAAATCCTTTTCTTGAGCTTTGGTGTTTTGCATAAATTCCTCAAACCTTTTTACGTCGCGCACTAAAATTCTTACCCCTCCTTCATCGCTGCGAATCAGGCATTCCATTGCTATTGCGCTCCCTTCCACAAGAAAGTCTCTGGCAGATGTTATTAGTGCTTCATCAAAAATAGTTACTTCAAAAATTCCAAAAGGATCGGAAATGGAAAGATAGGCGAATCGGCCACGAGAACTTGATCTGTGCTTACTTACCGCAATAATTCCGGCCATTTTGATTAAATTTCCATCAATCAATTCATCGCGATCTAGCTTGTCGGAGAAGACAATGCCACGTTTTTTTAGATCTGAAATATTTTCATCTAAGGGGTGTTCGCTTAGAAAAAAACCGAAAGCTTCGAATTCCTTTTGGAGACGTTCTGCCCGGTTCCAGTCTGGAACTTTTTTTAATTCCTGATTTAGGTTTATCTCAGGCAAACAGTCAAATAAGCTCATTTGGTTCGATGAGGCTTCTTCATTTTTTCTGGCGGAATGGGAGGAGAGGATTTCAAAAGATTCTGCGATTTGACGACGATTTTTTTCTATGGAGTCAAAAGTGCCGGACTTTGCTAGGGCTTCGATGGATTTTTTATTGATGAATTTTGGATCCAATCTTTCTACGAAGTCATAAATATTAGAAAATTTTCCATTTTTTTTTCGCTCTGAAACCATATTTTCCATCATGGAAAATCCCACAGCTTTTATTGCTCCAAGTCCAAATCGAA
Organism: Rickettsia typhi; assembly: GCA_945900795.1. Classification (GTDB taxonomy): domain Bacteria; phylum Pseudomonadota; class Alphaproteobacteria; order Rickettsiales; family UBA1997; genus UBA2645. The sequence continues at coordinate 2,718 of CAMDJN010000080.1, forward strand.
TTGCGAATGTTTGCCAATTTTCTTGTTGTTGTGACATTGTTAAAAGTTCAAACTACGAAAAATAAAATTATCATTCCAACCAGGATTCTGTAAATTCCAAATGATACAAAATTATTCTTGCTTACGAAATTTATGAACCATTTGAGAACCAAAACTGCCGACAAGAAAGCTGATATAAATCCAAAGAACATAATCTCGATATTTGACCACGTGATGTCTGGAAGATTTTTGAGAAGGTCGTATAAACTTGCTGAGGCAATTGTTGGAATTGCTAAGAAGAATGAAAATTCTGTTGCGACTTTTCTGTTTAAACCGAGTAAAAGTCCGCCGATTATCGTTGCACCCGATCTTGATACTCCAGGGATCATTGCTAGGCATTGCATTAATCCAATTTTAAAAGCCTTGTCAGGAGTGATATCTTCAAGTTCATCTACAGTTGATTCTCTTGGCTTCCTGTCGATTATAATCATCAATAATCCGCCGACAATTAACGCAATCGCAATCACAAAATTGGAAAAGAAAAATCGCTTTATTACGCTGTGAAGCATTACTCCGATAATTGCTGCCGGCAGAAAAGCGGCGATGATATTGAGTAAAAATTTCTTTTGATTTTGTTGTTTAAAGTTAATCGCAACATCAAGAATTTTTTTGCGATAGACAATGCAGATAGCAAGTATTGCGCCTGATTGAATGAAGGTTTCAAAAAGATTGTTTTTGATCGATTGAAAATCGATGAGATAGGAAGAGATGAGCAAGTGCGCTGTAGAGGAGACTGGAATGAACTCTGTTAGTCCTTCAACAATTCCAAGAAAGATAGCCTTTATCAGATCGGTAAGGTTTAACACGTGAGAGTCTGCTAAGAGTATATTTGAAAAAAACTTGTGGTACCTCTGATCCGAATCGAACGGACACGCCCGCAAGGGGCAACAGATTTTGAGTCTATCGCGTCTACCAGTTCCGCCACAGAGGCAACTAAAACAATATCAAAAATAAATGGCCAAGAAAAAAATAATCTTCTCTTGGCCAAGCCCAAAAAATAAAAGATCTAAAAAGTAAAAGATTTTAAGGGGTCGCGACTCTAAAAAGTGATGGAATAAAAAGTCAATTTCAGTTATGCTGTTTTGGACTCAACACGCCCTAATCATCCCACTAAGCATTAAACCATTAGTGAGTATCGAAGAGCGAAGCAATTAGAGGAGTGATAAAGTTTTCACCAAACTCGACCATTGCCTTTGTTTCTTTTTTACATGATCACAGAACTTTGGAACTAATCAGATTCATCAATTTCTACAATACAGTAAAGCCTCACAAGGGAATCTAGCAGGGCCTACCGCATGAAAATTTAAGAAATACTCGGTCTAATCACTCTCCCCTTGAGGGAGAGTCGAAGAGCCTTAGGAAGTAAGGCGATTCGGTGAGGGGCTGGGACATAAGGGAACCTCTGAAAATTGCTTTTTTTGTAAATTTTGTCGTTACCAAATTTTCTCGCGAGCACGTACCTCTAAGTACGCTTACCTGCTCGAAAATTTGTTGCCTAAAAATTTCTAAAAAAAAACTAATTTTTAGAGGTTCCCATAAACTTAATTATTTTTACCCCTCCTCGAATCGCTACGCTCTTCGATCCTCCCTCAAGGGGAGGATGATTAGACTGAGTTAAATTATTTTCATGCGTAGGCCCTGGGGATTGATGGTCAAACACCTTGTGAGAAATTGCTTGAATACTTTGATCCAAAACCAAGCAACGCCACTGATCCAAAACAAAAAAACATCACCACGTAAATTTGCGTGAAAACATTTTGGTTGTGTAAATAACGCGACTAATTCTTACATTTAAGATCATACCTCAGCAAAACAACTTCGATACAGCTAAAAGGATTAGTGAAGTCATTGGCTTTTGCGGGTCACAGTATTGCGCAACAAGGAATTGGGCATGGGCCGAGCGAGTTTGATTTTATTGCTTTAACCCTCCATAAACTTTTAGATCGTCTCCTCCATTGCGGAGAGTCTCTTCATTTCTATCAGAATTATCTAGGTGGGATGTATTTCTACTTTCACCTTCATTTTGAATTAGTGCTACCAATACTGGCAATACTGGAACTACCAGTACTGGAAATACCAATACTGGAACTACCAGTACTGGAAATACCAATACTGGAAATAGTGGTGGGCTATCTTCTGGCAATAGTGGGCTATCTTCCAATTGTTCAACTGGTGGTGGATTGTTTCTCATTAGGGGGCCGTTGCAAATCTAACTTTTTCATAAATTTAAGATCAAAAGTTTTTGCGAGTCAGAAAAGCAAAATTTTTTGTTGGAATTTCTTGGTTTTTTGAGCTTTTGAGGGCTCATTTTTTGGTTAGTTTTGGTATTTTGGTGTTTTGG
>CAMDJN010000081.1 GCA_945900795.1 Rickettsia typhi
AAAACACCAAAATACCAAAACTAACCAAAAAATGAGCCCTCAAAAGCTCAAAAAACCAAGAAATTCCAACAAAAACTTTTGCTTTTCTGACTCGCAAAAACTTTTGATCTTAAATTTATGAAAAAGTTAGATTTGCAACGGCCCCATGAAGGGCTTATTCAAGCTGATTATACCGGAGATAAAAAAGATGATGTATCTGACTTAATGCAAGGGCAGGGTGATCTTGGATCTGCCATCAGTAAGACTTCTGGAAAAGGTGGAAAATTTACTGGTTTGACGAGGTAAGCATGGCAATGATCTGGACTCAAACTAAATTACGCAAAATTAAGAATGCCCCGCCTCTTTCAGTTAGCTTTCTTTCCATTCTGATCTTGGTCTTAACCCCAATCAAAGCCTTTGCTGACGATTCTCTGACCTACAGCATTGCCGCAAAAATGATTGATACTACAGAGAATTTCACACTGGATTTATTTTTCAAAATTGCCGAAGCCTACCAGCCTCTTTATGTCTCAATTGCCACAATTGGACTAGTTCTAATTCTGAGCAAATATCTCTTCACCAGGGTTCCACCGATTCGTGAGATGATGAGTTTTACGATCGCTATGACTCTTGCTAGTGCTATTGCCTTTGATCCCAATCTCTTCAAATAACTCATCTATGACACTTTCTTTGAAACGCTTTATCGCTTCGATCAGTTTGTAGTACAGTCATCGGCGAGTAACATGCCGGAAATTACTTCGCTCAGTTTTAATTCACTTTCTGGGATGTTTAAGACAGTGGATGCTAGTTTGATGGGGATTTCGAATTTTGCTTTTGACGTGTTAGAGGCAAATAAGGGTTGGACAGAAATCGCATTATTCTTCGAAGCCTGGATCATATATTTCCTTTACCTCTTCGTTAGTACTTACTTTTTAATCATATTCACCGTTTCCATTTTTGGTGCTCACATGATGATCATCGTGATGCCAATCACTATCTCTCTTTATCCCTTTAAAAAATTCCGTCATTATACCACGAATTGCGTCAATGGCATGCTTCATTACGGATTAGTGACGATCTTCGCCTGCGTGGCAATTAGTCTCGTAGTTTATATCACTAATGACTTGGTAAAGGTTTCTCAAGGATTGAGAGACGTAGCAGAAAACACGCAAACCGAATTAAAAATTCCCGCCGATTTCCTTACTGGTTCAATCATGATCGGATTCCTCTCCATTTTTATCATCAAGATTTCTACTGAATTTGCTTCGCGGGTTTTAAACACAGCTACCAGCCAGTTAGGTGGAGCTTTTCCGATGATCGTTGCTGGCGCAACAACCTTAGCTAGAAGCTCTGCCACATTTGCCAAAGCTGCTCCTCCTGTAATTGGTGCCGCCGCCTCTATTGGTTCTTATTCTGCTAGAGGGGTGGGCGTTGCATCTAGTGCAGCCACATCCGGGGCTAGATTCATTGGTAATACACTAAAAGGAGGAAAATAATGGCAAAAAAATCTTTATCTACAAAGGCCAAAAGGTCACCAATCGATTCCTTAATCTGAACCCAACCAGGTTCTTAGTATTTTAAACTATTGAATCTCCCAAATAATTTCATTGCGGCGATTCCAAGGGAAGGTGAAAGGATCGTCGTAATAAGCCAAAACCGGAAGACCTTTGGTTAAAATTTTTTGATCAGCAGCAAAGCGGTTCAATTCTTCTTTTTTCTCATTAAATTTTTTGTCCGACCATAATCCAGAGAAGCGAATTGCGATGACGCGTTTAGGTTCGGTTATCTTAAATTTTATCCTGGCATCTTTTGGCGCTGGCAAGTTCTCGAGCTTGTATTGCCTTGGCATGCCGAATTGGATTCGCCATTTCTTTTCCCCTTCAGAAATTTGATTCACAGGACTTGTCATCGCCACTTTTTCGGAAACCTCTTCTTGCGAAACCGGCGAAGTCATCTCCACTTTTTTCTTGGAAGTATTTTTGCCAAAAATATAGCGAGCTAGAGTCATAAATCCTTCTTTGGCGGCTTCTTTGCGATCTCCATCCGCCTCAACTTCTGCCACTAGGCTTGATTCATATTCACGAAACTCAACATCGCCAACTTGGTTTATAATCTTGTAAGAAGGAATTTCATAACCCTTGTAATATCCAACTTCCGATTTCGCAGAACATGATTGCATGACTACGGCAGTAAGAACGATAAGTAAGTTGATGTTGTTCTTTTTCATATAAAAAATGGTTTACAAATTTAGTGGGTTATTAATTATTTAAATAATCAGCCCACAGTATTTAATAAGTTTTTGATAAAAGAAATGAAAAAAAATTGTTGGATAATCGGAGCAAGTCACGGAATGGGCGAAGCCCTTGCGCATAGATTTTATAAGGATGGATACGATGTTATAATTTCGGCTAGAAGTTCTGAGAAGTTGGAAAAGTTAAAGAGTGAGCTGTTGGTTTTAGAGCTTGGCGATGTTTTAGTGAGCGCTTTGGATGTTTCGAATCTTGATTCAGTTCAACAATCTTTCGCGGAGATTTTGCATCAATTCCAAAAAATTGATTTGGTTATTTTCTGTCCAGCACTTTACCAGCCAATGTCTGTAATTAACTTTGATCTCGATATCTCCAAAAAAATTATCGACGTAAATTTGGTCGGATTTTTAAATTTTCTGCATCTGGCGGTTCCTCAAATGGTTCAACAAAAGTCAGGACAAATTGCCGTTATTGCAAGCGTTGCAGGCTATTCTGGGCTTCCCCAATCATTCGCTTACGGAGCCTCTAAGGCCGCGCTAATTAATCTTTGCGAAGGAATTTATCCAGAATTACAGCGCTGCGGAATTGATCTTTCGGTGATTAATCCTGGCTTCGTTAAAACAAGATTGACCGATCAAAACAAGTTCAAAATGCCCTTTTTGATTTCCACTGAAGAGGCGGCAAAGCTTATATCGCAAGGACTTAAGAAGAAGTGCTTTGAGATTCATTTTCCAAAAAAATTCACATTCTTTCTTAAAATTATGCGCCTTCTGCACTATAAAATATTCTTTTTTATCACCAAAAAAATTGTCTGAATTTATGTATCAACTAAGCGAAAAGAAGCTTCACAAGCCATTTAGCAACGATATTGATAAGCCGGAAGTTTTTTTATTTTTGAAAAAAATTCTCGCGAAAGATTCTGCATTCTTGTGGATGAGCGTAGTTTACGGATTGGTTATTAGCTTGCTCGCTCTAGCGGTTCCAATGTCGGTGCAGTTTTTAATAAACTCCGTTTCCTTCACTGCAATGCTACAGCCCATAATTGTTTTGGGTGCTGTATTGCTAATACTCCTCACATTCTCTGGCATTCTAAACGCTTTGCAGTTCTACGTCACAGAAATCTTTCAAAGAAGATTCTTTGCTCGTATGGCTTCAGAGGTTGGTTTATCGCTTTTAAACGCCGAATATAAAACTTTTGAAGAGGCTAATCAAACCGAAATGGTTAATCGGTTTTTTGAAGCGATCACCATTCAAAAAACTATTCCTAAATTCCTTACCAAAACTTTTGTGCTACTTCTTCAAAGTTTGGTGGGATTAATTCTGGTTACATTTTACCACCCGCTATTCCTGGTTTTTAGTTTATTGGTAATATCTGCGCTTTGGTTGATTTGGTCGCTCTATTATCGCAAAGCTTTGATTAGCTCATTTTACGAAAGTAGAAGAAAATACGATATTGTCGGATGGCTTGAGGACATCGCGCGTGGGCACGCGATTTTTAAATCAAGTACCGGTTACGATTACGCAAAATTCAAAATAGATTTTCTAACCGGTCAGTATCTCAAAGAAAGAAAGAAGCATTTTCGCAATCTCTTCTCTCAAGTGATTCTGCTTCTATCGCTTTACGCTATTGCAAGCGTGATACTTTTGGTTGCTGGAGGATGGCTGGTTCTAAAAGGTCAGTTAACCATCGGACAACTTGCTGCTGCAGAATTAATTCTTTCCGCAGCGCTTTACGGCTTCTCTCAATTCGGCCGTGATTTTGAAAATTTTTATGACCTAGTCTCTTCATGTGAAAAATTATCCCAATTTCAGAATATTCCTTCCGAAAAAAGAGGTGGAGATCTTTTACAAGAGATTCCTTTCAACATCAAGTTCGAGAATGCCAAATACAGATATCTCGAACGAAATTATAATTTTAATCTTCACCTAGAGAGCGGAAAGAATTACGTCATTTCAACCGGAGGATTCTCCACCAAAAAAATATTTATCGATCTTTTGAGTGGCTTTAGAGAGCCAAGTTACGGCTCAATAGAAGTTAATGGAGTTGATCTGAGAACTTTTGATCAATACGACTTCCGCTCAAAAATAGCGGTCATTGATAACTCTGCTTTGATCGAAGGAACGGTTGGTGAATATTTAACTTTTGGCGACGCTAGAATTTCCCAAGGAGCGGTTAGCCAGGCATTGCAGATTACTGGGTTAGATAGACTGATTTTAAAATCACCGGAAGGCCTGAATTTGCGTATGATTCCTTCCGGCTGGCCATTTTCTGAATCAGAAAAAATTCTATTAAAAATTGCCCGAATTCTGATTCAGAAGCCAAAACTTATAATCATCACTGAAGTTCTGGATATGCTGGTTCTTGGGGCTCGCCAAGACATCCTAAGATACCTAACCAAAGAACACAGCGCTACTGTGATTTATTTTTCTCACAGAGTTGATGGCATGATTGATTTTGATCATTATGTGTTTCTGGACAAAGCCAAACACCACGAGTTTACCTCGATTGAAAAGCTTGATGAATTTGAAAAAACATCCCTCTCATGACAAAAAATAATTTCGATCAGAAGGACTTGGAATCATTTACCAACCTCAATCAAATCAAGCTTCCTGAGCCATTAAAAGTTTTACCAAAAATTCTTCTGATTTTTTTGGTGGTTTCTTGCGGGGAAGACTCTAAATTCTGCGGCAATTTGAGCGATTGTTTTATCACCTTTTATCGCCTCTAAAGCGACCTGTTTTTTGAAAGAAGGGCTGTAGTTATTTTTCTGACCTTTTGGCATTTTTTTACTCCTTAAAATATTGGGGAAATATTTAAAAAGA
>CAMDJN010000082.1 GCA_945900795.1 Rickettsia typhi
CAAGAACCTTCTGCCAAAAAACAAAATAGAAAAATGACGAAAAGCAATGTCCTGTTGAAGTTAGAAAATATTGGCTTTGCTGTAGGCAAACAAACCATTTTAAGTGGTATTAATCTTGATTTAGAAAGAGGAAAAATCACAACATTGATCGGGCCTAATGGAGGGGGGAAAACTTCAATCGCCCGCATCATCCTAGGGATAATAAAGCCAACCTGCGGTAAGGTAATTAAAAATTCTAGAATAAAAGTCGGCTACATGCCGCAAAAAATTTCGGTTGATCATACGATACCACTCACCGCAAATGATTTTATTCATCTCTCAACTAAAACCATCCACGGTAAAAACATAAAAAATTTGATCGAAAGACTTGATGTGAACGAAATTCTGCACAGACAAATTCATGATTTATCTGGAGGGCAATTGCAGAAAATTTTATTTCTACGAGCAATAGCTGGCAATCCTGAATTGCTAGTTCTTGACGAGCCAACTCAATGTATGGACGTGGCGGCAACGCAAGATTTTTATCGCATCATTGACGAAATTAGAAAGGTTAATGAATGTACGATTTTACTAATTTCGCACGATTTACATGTTGTGATGCAAAAGACAGATTTCGTTTTGTGCATTAATCACCATGTTTGTTGTCACGGTTCTCCGGAATCAATTCACCAGCATCCCGAATATTTATCCCTCTTCGGCAATAAAAATTTAGTCGCAGTTTATCAACATCACCACAATCATAAACATTAGATGCTCCCTAGAACCGTCCATAACGCAGGTATTTTTGGTACATTTTCCAGACGGTCTGGAAAATGTTTTTTTCAGAGCCTACATTCAAACTAATGGCATGAAAAAAATCTCAATCTCAAAACTTAAAATAACATTGATTACGCTAGTTATTTCTTACCTCATCTTGGCAGGTCTCATGTTCATTTTTCAAAGAAAATTGCAATATGTTCCGATGGGAAAAATCGGAAAAATTTCTGATTATCAGCTTGAAGATTTTGTTGAAAAAATCCTTACCACAAAAGACTCGGTAAAGATTTTATCTTGGTACAAAAAACCTACAAAATCGGAAAAAAAAATTATCCTCTACTTTCATGGTAATGCCGGAAATCTTGGGGACAGAGCGCATAAATTATCCATCTTTGCAAAAAGAGGTTTTGGAATTTTAGCAATTTCCTATCGCGGCTATTCTGGTAGCGAAGGTAAAGCCTTCCAGGATGGATTAGTGCGTGATGCTGATGCGGCGCTGGAATTTCTTTTAAGCGAAGGATACGAGCCAAAAAATATTCTTCTGTATGGCGAATCTTTAGGTTCAGGGGTTGCAATGCAAATTGCGCCAAGATTTAGCTTCGCTGCGATTATTCTAGAATCTCCTTTTTCTTCAGTTGAAAGCGTAGCAAGCAGCACTTACTGGTTCATGCCAGTTAAATTGCTTTTAAAAGATAAGTTTGATTCGGCTAAAATTGCTTCGACAATTTTAACACCGATACTGATAATACACGGCACCGCGGATCGCATTGTGTCTTTTAAAGAAGGACGAAAACTCTACAAAGCAATTATCTCACCAAAAAGATTTATCAAAGTCGAAGATGCTGATCATCTTGGCTTTGAGCCTGAATTTTTACTGGAAGAAATCGTTTCCTTCTTGAGCCGGACATAAAAGCCCGCCCTAGATCTTAAATACTTTTAAAAAATGTTATTCGAAATATTGGTAATTGTTATTTTTTTAATGCTGAATGCTTTCTTTGCTCTTTCAGAATTTGCCATTGTTTCTTCAAGCAAATTCAAGCTGAAAGGCATGATTAAGTCCGGAGATAAGAGAGCTGTTGTAGCTTTAAAACTCGCTGAAGAACCAGGAAAGTTTCTTTCAACGGTTCAAATAGGAATTACCTTGGTCGGCACTCTTGCTGGAGCCTATGGAGGTGCTACTATTGCAGAAAAATTAGAGCCATATTTTAACTCCCTGCCTCTAATAAATCCTCATGGAGAAATTTTTTCAGTAATCATAGTGGTAATCACCATCACCTACTTCTCTGTGGTCTTCGGCGAGTTACTTCCAAAACAAATCGCACTCTCAAATCCAGAAAAATTAGCGGTTAAAGTTGCTACGATTATGAGCTTGGTTGCTAATATTTTTTCGCCATTGGTGAGGTTGTTAGAATCCTCCTCCTCAATCATGATGAAGTTTTTAGGCATCATCAGAAACGGTGATAAAAAAGTTACTGAAGCAGAAGTGAAGGCAATGATTGATGAGGGCGCTGAGAGTGGCGCTATCAATCGGGAAGAGCAGGACATGCTACAAAGAATCATTAAGCTTGGTGATAGAAGTGTTAAATCCATCATGTCTCACAGAACAGAAATTACATTCTTTGACAAGAACGATGATTTCGAATCAATCAAACAAAAAGTGCATAACTCCCGTCATGCAAGATATCCTGTATTCAATTCAAAAAACGGTGAAATAGAAGGCGTAGTTGAGGTTAAGGATATTTTAGAAGCAGCACTCTCATCCAAACTTTCAGGCATTAACGACTTCATCAAACGACCAACAATTTTACCGGAAAATGCAAACTGTCTGCAAGCTCTCAAGATTTTTAAGAGTAGCAAAACGCATCTGATTGCAGTGATTGATGAATATGGAGACATGCAAGGAATAATAACTCTCTCCGATATTCTAGAGGCAATAGTTGGAACAATTTCCTCAAACTATTCCGATGAAAAAAAGCCTCACATAATTCGTAGGGAAGATAATGTCTGGATGGTTGATGGTATTACTTCAATTGACGAGATCAGTCTTGAGATAGGAATGGAAGAAATGCGAGATATCTCAGACTACGAAACAATTGCAGGGTTCATTTTACAAAGTTTGGATAAGGAACCGAAAGAGGGGGATATTATCAATCTGTTTGGATATCGCTTCGAGATTATTGATATGGATGCTAGGAGGATTGATAAGGTTCTGATTAGCAGGGTTTAGTGTTAAAAACCCCCAGCGGCCCGGATCGAGGTAAACGCCTCTCCCTCTTGTGTAATGCTTGATCCGATGCTATTAAAGTTTTTACCGACGCCAGATGAGAAACGATCAATTCTAACTTGTGGTCATTGTGCGAGAGTTATTTGGTCCCCACTGAAGAACCCATGTAGAATTTAGGTTGCTGTCTTACTGCTCCATCATAGAAGTAGTAATCGGGTTGGACAGAAGGCTAGGTCGGATAGGTATGGGCAGGGGTTGAGGAGGGAGGCTTTTGATTCAAAGAATCCCAGAGAACTACTTTCTTTTCCTCCATTAACTGATGATCCACCTATTATCTGATTTCCATTTATTGATATCATTATCGTGCACCAGATTCTATCAAAAACTTAACTACCTTTGTATGGTCAAACTCTTTTGCCCGTGATAGTGCAGTTCTACCATCTTTTGCTACTTTGTTGATATCAGCGCCTGCGGATATCAAATCTTTAATAATATTTAGATTATCCTTTTCCATTTGAGGAAATCTTATTGGGTCATTATCTATTGAAAGTATAAGAGCTGTGTTACCCCAATTATCTACTTTATTCACATCAGCATGAGCCTCAATAAACAACTTAACTAACTCTGGATTATGTGCCGCTATTAAGAGTGGAGTTAGACCGTCATTATTTGCTTGATTCACATTCGCGCCCTTAGCAATTAAAGTTTTAATAATATCTATATTACCAAACTCTGTTGCAATGATAAGAGGTGTTTTGCCACTATTATCAGCACTATTAATATTAGCCCCCGCTTCTATTAGATTCTTTACGTTTCCTGAGCTTGTAAAAGACATAAGATTGTTGATGCCTTGCATTGCTATGAATAAGGGGAGTTTTACCGTCATTATCAGCAATATTTACATCGGCATGAGCCAGCATCAAAGCATTAGCTACTGGGTTAGAATAATGCTTTATTGCTATATAAAGAGGGGTTTCACCCTTATTATTCGCCTTATTTACATCAGCTTTTAAGGTTAACAACGCCTTCACTTTTGGCAGATTACCCTGCCGCGCTTCCAAATATAGAGAGGTATTTCCATCGGCATCTATCGTTTTATTAACATCAATATCAGATTCTTTCAGAGCTTTAAGCGCTTCTTTATATGCTAGCGAAGCTATCATTTCATCAGCAGAAATAATTTTTGAATCTTCCACCAATATTGCATGAGAAATCCCATCTCTGGAGACACCAACTTTCTTTAATTCTATAGTCTTTAATTTTATAGCGACAACTAGTGCTGCCATCGTTATAACTGCAGCGTTAAACAGTATAGAGGCAGCAATAAAGCTGAGTTTAGAAGTTGCTCCAGATTTTAGCATTTCTGACTTCAGAATATCTTGGTTTTTGATATTTTCCTCAAGCTTATTAAGCTTTTTGTTAACAAATCGGAAATATAGTTTGTTTCCATAAAGACCCAGAGCTAATGCTTCAACCAATAAAAAGTGGGGAACAAGAGCGGCCACAAGAATGAATAGAAAAGAAAGCAGATACATTTTTCTGTAAGAAAGCCAAGTGAATCCAAATAGAAAAGCCCAGAAATTCCACGACATATGGCTGAAGCTATTTTTACGCATAACTTCAACATCGTCACTACATTTAGAGTGCAGGATTTTACTCCACTTAACCAAATAATATCCATAACTTTTTCCTACAAAAAGAGCGTAATTGGAACCTGGGGAGAAAATATCGTTTGGAAGCTGACTTTTGTTGTCTGTTTTTGTCATGAGATTTGAGTAGGGGTGAATTCAATCTCCCAGCGCAACCAAATTCATCGTTTTAGTTTTATAAAAAACCTCAAAAGGAGTTCTAAAATTTAAACATTTTCTTGGCTGGTGATTCACGATATTTTCAACTTGGTTTGCAAGCTCTTGAGTTAAAAGTTTA
>CAMDJN010000083.1 GCA_945900795.1 Rickettsia typhi
CCAAAACACCAAAATACCAAAACTAACCAAAAAATGAGCCCTCAAAAGCTCAAAAAACCAAGAAATTCCAACAAAAAATTTTGCTTTTCTGACTCGCAAAAACTTTTGATCTTAAATTTATGAAAAAGTTAGATTTGCAACGGCCCCATCGCGTAAAAAATAAAAACTAATACCAATTCAAGCTCAAGAACTTGAATTGGTATTAGAAAATTTTTCTAAACGAGAACCCGTCTAAAATAAATCCTTCACGAGAGAAAATTTTTTGCGACTCCAGTCTTTTAGTTTCGAGATTTCCTGAGATAATTTTACAGTCAAAATTTGCGGCCTGACCCTCGACCCAGTGCATCAGCATTTTTCCAACCCCTATCCCGCGTTGATCTTCCGCAATCATGAAGTCCTGGATTTCCATTGCCTTACCATGTTGTAGATTTTTAGTTATCTTGATTCCCACCACGCCAATACATTTTTTTTCATCACTCTCAAATACCCCTGCCATTAGGTAGTCCTGTTGCATGAGTTTAGAGACGTCATCAAGATATGTTTTATCGTCTAAGTTTTCATACAATTGTGACATGGTTGGGAATGTTTGAGAAATTTCTTTGTGAGTTTTGATTTCTTTTATCCGCATCTATTTCTAAGAGCAATTGTTCATAATAACCCAATTTCCATAAGCTTCGCATTTAACACTTTTATTTCCATTCGCAGGAAGAGTGCAAGCTGCTCCGTAAACTATTTGTCCGTAATATGCTGAACCAGTAAACCCTACGGGAATGGTGGTGCTAAGGCATGGCATCAAAAACATCGCATTAAAATTTTCTACAAAATCATTCCTGCGCTTAAAGAAAACTATGTCGTCGAATAAGTCACTGCCTCTTGAATATGACACAAAAGTTCCATCAAAAGTTGCGGTAGCTGTAGTGAATGCAGTCGCATAGTTACTTGCCTCATCCGCATCAGTTGAAGTGTTATTCTGTGCGTTGGAATTGGAGTTGAAGGCTCCGAATTTATTCTGGCCGTGGCTTATAATTGCCATGACAGCATCGGTAACAATGGTTTGCGTTGATGCACCATTTTTCTCTTGGATAGTTATTTGATTAGTGCCGTCTGAAAGTATAGCTGTTCCAAAAGCTGGAGTTGAGGTATTAACTGGAGTGGTATAAGTTCCGGCCATTTCTTGATTGACTACGTAGGTAAATTTACTTCCGAACCCATCTTCAGCCATATCGTTTCCGAGTCCCAATGCTTTTACCGGAACAGCGCCGTAATAAAATTTTGTTGCTGGAGTTGTGGTAGTATAAGATCCTCGTGCAGAGCCATCGCCGCAAATTTGAGTGTCACTAATATTTGGCCTTTCTTCTTTACCGTAATCTGTATCTGTAGATTTTACTCTTATGAGCGAAGCGGGGCAGGGCAATTTTTGATTTTTTACCAAATAATTACCAATCGCTTTGTAAATTTCTTTCATGCGTTCATTGGTAATCCTAACGTTTCCGGTGTTGATGCTGTTGACAGAAACTGAAATTAATCCAGTAATTAAAATCGATGCAATCATGATGACTACAGCAAGCTCAACCAGAGTAAAAGCTGTTTTTTCCTGTTTTTTTTTGGATTGTTTATTTTTCAGGTTTTTGATCATTTTTATTGAGTGCTTGATTTTACTTGATGTAGAACTGCTAAAAATTTTTTTTGTACCACGTCATCAAAATTTTTATTCACGATAACTCCGACCTCCTTCAATGAGGTCACCCCGAATTCTCTGATGCCACAAGGGACAATATTTTGGAATGCTGAAAGATCGGGATTAATGTTTATGGCAATGCCGTGATAGCTCACCCATTTTTTGATTTTGATTCCGAGCGCGGCAATCTTTTTTTCCGTTTCTCCAGTTTTGACCCAAATTCCAACCCTATCCTTTCTTGATTCTCCTTTGATACCAAATTCAGCCAAAATTTCAATTATCCAATTTTCGAGAAAGGTTACGAATTTTCTGACATCTGGTTTTTCTGGATAGAAAAACTTTTTTAAATCCAGCATGACATAAATAATTTTTATTCCAGGGCCATGATATGTATACTTCCCGCCGCGGTTGGTTTTAAAAATTGGTATATTTGTTTGGTATAAAAAATCTGATTCTTTGGCACTTACGCCTGCTGTGTAAACTGGGCGATGCTCCAAAAGCCAGATCATCGATTCTGCACTTCCATCAATGATTTTAGTGACACGTTCTTCCATGAAGTTGTATGCGTCTTCAAAGTGAATAAGATCGTTACTTGCTTTCCACTCGACTTCCATTGTGTCATTTATTGTCCAAAGATAACCACCTACTTCTGGCACGCAACATTCTAGCATCAATTCTTCCTCTAATCACTTCACCTCTTTCTTTCAGAGTTACGGCATTTCGCCACTTCATTGGGTCGCTTTGGTCTTTTCCTTTTTGCTGAGATCGTGTTACTAAATTTGGTTTACTTAGCATCTCCTTCCTTTCTAAAGCGCGCATTCTGGCCTTTCTAACGGTCATCTCACGATTTCTATCGTGGAGTCTTTTGTGGTGCATGATGATATTATCCACAAACCATCTGCGTTTTCTATTTACCGCTTTTCTTACTTGTCTGCGTGTTGATCTTCGACGGCGTGAACGACGAACGTGACTGTACAGAATATGCACCAAGCCCTGTCCTCCAATTTCGCTAATCAGTGCTGAGTGAGTTTTTAAAAAATTCGTAACATCCAGCGTCAAGGTGTTGGTCAAAGATGATCCTAGTGACGAGGAAAGCACAAAAAGTCAGGTTGAGTTGGAGTGAGTGCTCTAAAGAAAAAGATTTTCCAGACGGTCTGGAAAATGTACCAAAAATACCTTTTAACCCAGAGCCACCATGGATCCCCGCAAGGTAGGGCATTCTTATTTTCCAATACAAAAACGGGAAAAAATTACATCTAAAATATTCTCAATATCAACTCTGCCAGTTATTTTTCCAATTTCTCTAGATGCAACTCTGAGATCTTCATAAGCCAATTCAATTGGTTTTGACATGGAAAAATTTTCTAGATTTGTGACAACGTTTTGGAGTGCGACGCGATATCTTTCTTGAGTGATTGCTGGAAAAGAATTTGTTGGAGCGATTTCCAAAACCTTTTCCTTAATTTTTTGTAGGAGGAGGGAAGTGTTGGTATTGTTGATTAGGGAGATGGGAATGATTTGCTTTGTCTCCGACAATGAGCTTTGAAAATGAGAGCCCGTTGAAACAGCTGACTCAAAAGAAGTCTTTTGTAAATCAATCTTATTCAGTACAAAAATTACATCCTTATCTTCCTCTCCAACCAACTCTTCAATCATCTGCGTTGAAGGGCTTGTCGCATCAAGCATCACAATTTTTAAATCAGCCTCTTTGGCCTTCTTCAAAGCGCGGCGGATTCCTTCTTTTTCAATTAAATCCTCTGTTTCTCTAAGTCCCGCAGTGTCTGCAATGCGAACAGGAATTCCCGCAATTGAAAGATGAACCTCAACCACATCACGAGTTGTTCCGGCAATTTCAGAAACAATCGCCACATCGCTTTGGGCTAAAAAATTAATCAAACTCGATTTCCCAACATTCGGCGCGCCAATAATAGCAAGGCTCAAACCATCTTTTATTTTTTGCCCAATTCTTTTGTCATCAAGGTGAGAGCGAATTTCTTGCATCAGTTTTCTGACATTTTCCTCAACTTTATCCGTAATAGTTTTTGGTAAATCCTCATCCGGAAAATCAATCGCCGCTTCAATCATCGCCGAAATTTCAATGAGGCGAAAGCGGAAGTCTTCGTAAATTTCTCCAAGTTTTCCTCCGAGTTGACGAATGGCCTGGCGATGTTGCGCTTCTGTTTCTGCCGCAATTAAATCAGGAATTGCCTCAGCCTGAACTAGATCAAGTTTCCCATTCAAAAAAGCTCTTTTGGAAAATTCCCCAGCCTCCGCAAAACGCACATTTTTTTCTTCCGATAAAATCCCAAAGATCTTTTTTACAATGAATGGAGAGGCGTGAATGCTGATTTCAGCTACATCTTCACCAGTAAAACTTTTTGGCGCTTGGAAGAATGAAATCAAAACTTCATCGATTAATTCCGAAGTTTTTGGATCGAAGATTTTTTGGAAGGTAACTTTCTGATGCGCTGGGATTCCTTTAAATCCAAGCTTCTGAAGACAGGAAATAGTTTTTTCACCAGAAATTCTAATGACAGAAATTCCTGATTTTGAAATTGAGGTGAGGGGGGCGAAGATGGTTGTCATTTGTTTATGAAATCACACAGCATTTTTCTTTACCCACTGTTCTCTCAGCTGTTTTTTGTGCTGGAGAGGTGGATGGAGCTAAGGGTGGAGGATTGATGGTGGTTAGCTCTTTATCTTTCTGTTGCAAAGCTTTCAAACATTCCACTGTTTCTGGGTGATTATTATCTGCTGCAAACCCAATGAGTTTCTCGTAATTGAGGGGAACTTTTAGTTCGTGTAATGTTTCTAAAACTTCATTTTCTCCCATAATTGCTGCGAAGTGAGCTGGTTTGTTTGCGGATTTTATCCGACATTTAGAATTTAAATCGACACCATTTGCTGCAAGAACTTTAAGAACTTCCACATGACCATTTTGTGC
>CAMDJN010000084.1 GCA_945900795.1 Rickettsia typhi
CAAATTTTTGATTTTCTGAAACTGGGTTGGATCCTGATTACTCTTAGACCGGACTTTATGATTTGTCATTCAAGACGCTTGATGAAGTGGATGAGGCTTTTTAAATTCTTAAAAATTACAAAATCGATTGCTGTAAATCACGGCGTTACTTTTGACTCTTCCCTACATTGTGATTACGTCATCAATATCAACAAACAAATTTCAGATTTGGTTATCGCTTCTGGATTTGATCAATCGAAGTCTTTTATACTTCCGAACTGCATCAAGATTGATCATTCCTATCAACAAAAGGTTATAAAAAATCCAGTTGTAATCGGAATGTATGGGCGCGTTGAGCCAAGAAAAGGGTTTGATTTTTTAATGAAGGCAGCTGCTTTGCTTAAACAGAATGGGCTAGATTTTCGTTTAAAACTTGGTGGGTTTGAAGTTCCCGGTAGTTACAATTGGAATCGCGTTAAGGCGTTAGCGGAAGAGCTAAATATTCTTGAAAAATGTGAGTTCGTTGGAATTGTCATTGACAAGAAAAAATTTTTCTCAGACGTCGATATTTTTTGCGTTCCTTCAACTGAAGAACCTTTCGGATTAGTCATCCTTGAAGGATTTTTACATTCGACCCTAGTTATCTCTTCCGATAGCGATGGGGGGAAATCCTTGATCAAAAGTGGGGTGGATGGATTTTTATTTGAAAACCAAAATTACACCGATTTGGCAGAAAAAATTTTAAAGGTTTGTAAAAATTCTGAAGGAAATTTTTCATATTCATCCCTTACTTCCAAAGCATTTACAAAGCTAGAGAAAGAATTTTCGCTAAATTCTCTGGGTAAAAATCTTGAAAAAATTCTAAGAGCCTGTTCATGAATTCTTACGCAAAACAAACTTTTTACAAAAACCTGCTATTAAACCGCACTTCTCGGTCCGTTCTTAGCAAGGTTACTCTGCTGCCATTCTTACTACTTATGACTTCCTGCGGATTATTGTTTGAATCCACCCCAAAAGGCTGGGGAATGTCTCCGCATCCACTTACTGGAGTAAAGAATTTTCCTTCAACAGATAGTGAATATGGCAAAGGTTTTAAGGATGGATGTCACTCTGGCTGGAATGTCATAGCGAAAGGTTTTGTGACAGATGTCTCCAAGTCAAAATTTGACTACAAGCGTATGCAAAAAGGCGCGGATTATGGGGTTGGATGGTGGGATGGATATGAACAATGCACCTATATCCTTGATCATGACGTTGTGTAATGAGGAGAAATTAAGGGACTGCCCCCCCCCATTAAGGATTTTTAAGAATGGTATCAGCAGGGATCGACTTGCGCGCTTCTTATCAGTGCTAAAATAACATCAAACAGAATAGACGCTGTTGTGATGCCATTTACAACAGGGCCACTTAAGGGAACCTTAATTACGAATGAGCAATAGCGCGCAAATGACTTGCCTGACGATTTTTCTGCATCTTAGCAAAATCATCTCCGGCATGGTAAGAAGAACGCGTGAGTGGACTTGAGGAAACCATCAAAAATCCCTTATTGTAAGCAGCTTTTTGATAAAGCATAAACTCATCCGGATGAACATAGCGATCAACAGGGGCGTGACGTAGGGTCGGTCGTAAATATTGACCGATAGTTAGAAAATCGATGTCGGCACATCTCATGTCATCCATCACTTGAAGAACCTGCTCTTTGGTTTCACCAAGTCCAACCATCAATCCTGACTTTGTAAAAATTAACGGATCGATTTCCTTTACACGCTTCAAAAGCCAGAGAGAATGAAAGTAGCGTGCGCCTGGGCGTATGCTCGTGTAAAGACCTGGAACAGTTTCGATATTGTGATTAAAAACATCTGGCTTCGCCGCAACAATTTTTTCTAAAGCTCCATTTTTACGCAAAAAATCTGGGGTAAGAATTTCAATCGTAGTTCCTTCGGCTTTTCTACGAACGCTCTCAATACATTTCACGAATTGATCCGCACCGCCATCAGATAAATCATCACGATCGACCGAGGTGATAACAATATGCTTCAAACCAGAAACACGGGCAACTTCCCCAACATTTTCTGGTTCATGAGGATTAACTGCATCCGGCTTTCCGGTTTCAATATTGCAAAAAGAACAGGCTCGTGTGCAAACCGATCCCAAGATCATCACGGTTGCATGCTTCTGTGCCCAGCATTCCCCAATATTAGGGCATGAAGCCTCCTCACAAACCGTATGCAATTTGTGCTTATTAAGCATCTCTTTGGTTTCGTAATAACCCTTCGAAACCGGAGCTTTAACACGAATCCAGTCAGGCTTTCTTTCCATTTTTTCTTTTGGAAAATTCGTGGCAAAGCTCATCAAATCTTTGTTGTCTAGCTTAGCTATTTGTCCTGATTCTTTTTTTTCGAAGCGTGTTTGCATGATATACCGAATCTAATTCAACATACCGATCTTTTTTAGAAGTTTCTATTATCAGATTCGGTATGGAAGGGATCCCCGCAAAGCGGGGTGCGACTCGTGTCGCGTAAAAATAAAAAATATACCGAAGTCCAAGGGACTTTGGTATGTTAATCTCATTAAAAATCGAGTTTTGAATAATATTCAGGAGGTGTGATATTAGGTAAACGATCCTTCAAAATTTCACCAAAGATTTTGTGAGACTTTATCAAGCTATACCAATCCTTAGCTGGCAGGTAGTGATTCCAGTTAATATCACCAAAATAATCCAAAACCGAAAGATGGCATGCTGCAGAAAAATCAGCAACCGAAATATGCTCTCCGGCCAGATATTTTCTGCTTTCTAAAAGATATTCAATATAGCCCAAATGAATGTTTAGGTTGCGTCTAGCGATAAGAAGAACTTCAGAATTTGGTGATTTTGCCCCAGGCAAATAACGGTTAAAATATCTTTCGTTCAAAATCGCCTTTCCGACTTCGTGGTAAAATTTATCATCAAACCATTCTTGTAAACGACGCGCTTCAGCCTTTTTTGCGTAAGATGATCCAATAAAATTCATTACCTCATCATGCTTTTCTTCAACATATTCAATAATCACGGAACTCCCGGAAACGATGGTTGCGTTGCTATTATCAAACAGAACGGGAACCGTAACCGTAGGATTCATCGCAATAAATTCCTTACGTCTTTCCCAAAAGTTTTCCTGCACTAACTCAAAACCAATCTCCTTCGCAGCCAAATGCAGCCTAACTTTACGAGAGAATGGGCAAATTGGATGGTGATAAAGTCGATACATTTTTTAAGTATTAAATTTTTTGTAAGCTGAAAATCCTATCGAATCAGCTTCAGAATCTTCATCCGTAGTAACCAAAATCAATGGGAGCCCTGTGGCAATTTTGATAATACGGGCAGTTGTAAGTCCAATTCTGACGCCAGTAAAACTGCCTGGTCCTGAGGTTGTAGCAATCAGCCCCAAATCACAATAATTAAGATCCGCTTCTAGCAAGATTTTTTCAATTTCTGGAATAAGTAATTCTGAATGTTGAGCGTTGCAGTGAAAAGTATTTTTAGCTAAAACCACATTCAATTCTGCATCAATGACTGCAACAGAAAGGGTGCTAGAGCTTGTATCAAAGGCTAATATTTTCACTTTCTACCAAAGACCTCTCTTCCTAATTTCTGCAATGTTGCTGCTAAATCCTTGTCATCAATTTGCAGAACTTTTTCTTGTAAAAAATTCTCACATTGCTGCGTAAGCTTTGGTTCACTAACTTGATGAATGTTAGGATTTTGCGGCTCTTGCTTAATAATGATTTTTGAAATGGATTTAAATCCATAAAACGAAGCTATTCTTTCAACAATTAACTCAGAATTAGTTTCAAGAAAAAATCCTACCCCCGAATTATAAGCAGCAATCGTCAACTTACCTCCACCTGAATTTTGTCGCCCTCCGACATCCGAATTCTTTTGCAATCCGGTATCTAAATTCTTTTGCCATCCGGTATCTAAATTCTTTTGCCATCCGGCAAAGCTCGCAGACTTAGGATAGCAAAATTCTGCGTATCGCTTTCCTACAATTTCTGGCCAATTTTTTACTAAATTATTGAGGAGAATAAATTCTTTTTTACTGCCATGAAATATTGGCCTTAGAAGGTATGTAAGCTTTTGATCTATCGTTTGTAATCCGTAACTTTTTCTACGCACAAGACAGAACTTTTGCTTTTTTTATAAAAAAATTTGGGAATTTTTTTGTTATTTTATGTACCGCCAATTCTGCTTCCGACTCGCTATTCAAAACTGCAAAACAACTAGCTCCGCTACCAGACATTTTTATGATTTCTGAATAATTCTTCAACTCTTCTAAAATTACTTTTATGTCTGAAGCAATTGATATTGCTGACTCCGTAAGATCATTCGGAAAATTTTTGATCAAATCAAGAACGTCAATCTTTAATAATTCTTCGGTTGGAAT
>CAMDJN010000085.1 GCA_945900795.1 Rickettsia typhi
CACCAACATTCGCAATCGTGAATTGCATACTTGTCACTGCAGAGCTAGAACTAAGAGAAAAACTAACCGGAGCGGTTGCGCTTCCAGTAGAAATAGTTGGGGAAGCGCTTTTTAAAACAACTTTAAAAAGCAATTTCCCAGTACCTGATCCGCTATTTCTTGTGGAAGAAACGGTAAAGGACGCATTAACGCATCCAGTAGAGGGTATACCATAAACGCCACCCGTAACTGTACATGGACTATTGGCCTTTATTGAACCACCACTCCCTCTATCCACATGACCATAGTTAAAATGTGCAACTGGAGAGATAGAATTAACAGTTGCTGAGTAAGCAAAATCGACAGTAACAACTTGAAAAATTAACACATAAAATGCCGCAACAACTAGATAGAAATACCGCATTAGTGATTTTCAATTTAGTATTGAACAGTAACGGTGTAAGGTCCGGTATAGGTTCCAGCCACTTGGTTTGCTGCAATATTTAGCTTACCATTAAGTCTTATGTCTTGAATACCACCAGCACTTAATGTTCCTAGAGTTCCAGAAACGGCATAGGCTGATAGGTTGGTTAAGGTCATCGTTTCACTTCCACCGCTTCGGGTAAGAGTGGCATCACTTATAGCTTGGACGGTGTAAACATAACTCGCTTCACCAGTTACTCTGATTTCAGCAGGAACTGGAGCTGGCGATGAAAGAAGGACAACACCACCATTCGCGGTAAATGTATTGCCAGTAGTAATTGTAATGTCGCCAGAAGTTGTGTGTGGAACTATGTGACCAAAATTTAGCTGAGTTGTATTACTCACAGTAAGTGGTGTAAGTATTCTCGCTGTAGCAGTACCATTGACACTAGCAGGATTCGCAGAAATCGCACCAAAGGAAAATGTGAGGAATGCCCCCAAAAACAAGTAAAATGAAACTTTGGAAATATGTTTTTTCATGAACTTAACGGATTATTAATTAATACCAAATTTTTTAATACCAAAGTTAACTTCTCGCCTCCTTCAGTAGGGTTTGAGCAAATTATGTAAGGCTGCCGTGACAAAACTTATAGGTAAACACACAGTCAAGAGAATTTTACTTAGACCAATCATTTTGGGAAATTCTAAAATTTCACTCCTAAAAAATATAACCCACACGCCGGAGCATTTGGCCCTGATTTTGCACGATCTCGCGCTTGCAAAATGAACTCCACTTCTGAAGCGTTAATTTTCCCCAACCCTACCCACACAAGCGTTCCTACAATATTTCTTACCATGTGATGTAAAAAAGAATTTGCACTTATTTCAATAAAAATTCTATCACCGGGTGCCTAATTTCTATTTTTTTAACCGTTCTCACGGGAGATGATGATTGACATTCAGCATCACGAAATGAAGAGAAATCATGCCGACCTATCAAGCATTCACTCGCTTGTCTCATCATAGAAACATTAAGACTCTTTCCTACTCCTACATGCCAAGCACGCTTTCTATCCAAGGCTAAAGGAGTATCACGATTTATTAGAACATAGCGGTAATGCCTCATTTCCGAGCCAAAGCAAGCGTGAAAATTTTCATCAACTAGTTCACAACGCAACACAACAACATCCTCTTCGCGCAGGTAGTTATTTAATCCACGAACTATCTGATATGATTTAAATTTTCTTCTTAAATCAAAATGCAAGACCTGTCCCAAAGCATGAACTCCAGCATCAGTTCTACCAGAAACCACAATTTTTACCCTCTCTTGCGCCAGGTTAAAAATCGCCTCTTCTAGTACTGACTCAACAGATTTTGCTACGACTCCATTCTTTAAAAAATTACGCTGCTTTTGAAACCCAACATAAAGAGTTCCGTCATATTCAATCGTCAGTTTATAACGCTGCTTTATTGACTCACTCATTGCATCCGTGCTAAATGACGATATTCACTTCTGGGATTATTTTTTGTTGCAATATAGCCGTTTTTCTCGTCATTAAAAAAATTAAATAGGTCATTCAAGTCTGATTCTACTGAGTAAGCCAACGATTCAATTTCTTTAGCAGAATCGCAAATCGTTACAATTTTACTTTCTGAAGATGAAGATAATTTCCAGTAATTGATCGATTTTATTTTCTCCAGATCAACATTCACAACCTGCCTTAAACTAGCTTTAACCATTGCCAAAGCCGCAATAGTAAGTTGCGAATCAATCCCTAAAAATACGTCTTTCTTACTAGGAATCTGACCAGTTTTGTAATCAAAAATTTTAACCATTCCATCTTCATCAAAAACTATTCTGTCGATTTTTCCTCGAACCAAAAACTCACCTATTGCCAATTCTGCAAAAATCTCAACATGGTTTTTTAACTTAGAAAATTTTTCATTTTGCTTCAAAAAATCGGAAAAAATTTTCTCAAATCTTGGCCACCAAATCAATTCCGACTCTTTTGCTTTAAAAAATTCTGCAAAGATTTCTTTAAATTTTTGCCAATAATTTTCTTGATCAGAATTTTTTACAAACTCCTCCAAAGCCCCATGAACAAAGCTTCCGAATTCCGCGTAAGAAGCGTTGTAATCAACTTCCTTTAATTCTCGCAATTGCAAAATTTTCTTTGCGTAAATCGAGTAAGGATCAAGCAGAAGTGTTTTGATTTCCGTAATAGAGAAAGTTTTTGGTCGCAACAACAGTGGAGGTTTCGGACTTAAATTTACAGCATCGCCTATTTTTATAGACTTGGTAACGGGAGATTTTTTCACAACAAAATCAACACCGATTTTTTTGCAAATTGTTTTAAATTTTAACAAAAATGGCGACTCAATCAATTCCAAACCACTCCTGGTTTGATGACGCGTTAGCACTACAGATTTATTAGATAAATAGTTGCAAAAATCATAAGCATTTTGCCCGATTTTTTTTAGATTACGATTGATTCCGAGATCTTTGCGAATCTTTGTTCCAAGCCAATTCTCGGACTCAAATTCCGGAAAATCTCCCTCATTTAATGAAGCAACTATTACCAAATCATGATTCAATAAACGAGCCTCGATACTAGATAAAATCTGGATTGGAGTCAGCGATTCCGATTTTTCAAAATAAGAAATTTGTGCAAAAATAACTTTAAATATCTCAAACAATTCATAGTTTTTTACAACTAAATCTGCTTCAGTTTTTAGCTTTGTAAAGAGATCGGCGATCTCTTCTTGTGCACCCTCCTCACTCAATAAATCTTCCCATTTTCTTTTGCTTAAAAGCTCGACAGAGCAAATAAAATCAGCAACTCTTGAAGACAGAACATCGTCCGTTCTTTGGTTCAACAAAATCGTAATATCGTCACAAAAACTTTTAAAAAAACTCTTCAATTCTAAATCACCAACAGATTCTAACATGGCATTAATACCCGATAATCCTGATTCGGCACGCTCTTGTCTGATGATTTTAATTTCGAAATTTGTTATGAGTTCTGTATTTTTTGAATAGAAACAAAGAGGGTTCTTTAAAACAGCAAGTAGCGTGTGAGAGTTAAATTCGTTTTCGATTAGATCCAGAATAAGCAGAAAAAACTTAATCAGATTTGAGTCAAAAATTCCTTGATTGCTAGCGTCATTAAAAGGTAATTCGAACCTTTTTAACTCTAGCTTCACCAACTTTATCAAACCGTTATTATTGGTAACTAACGCTGCAGTTTTTTTGTTTTGAAAATTCTCTTTTAGAGCTAAGGCAATCTCCCTAGCCTCTTCCAGTCTATTCTTGGACTCAATGATAGAGAAATTATTTTGCAGATCTTGTTTTACTTTTGAGACATTCAGATATCGATCCAACCCTTGCCATGCGCCAATTTTTTCACTTGGCAACATCAAGAGTGAAAGCATGTCTTGCCTAGAATCATCACTCAAAGAAAAATTCTCATTGGCAATTTTTTGGACTGATTTCTTTTCTATTTTTAGAAATTTTATTAGATCATTTAAAAGGAATTGCGGATGATTTTCTAACTCACAATTTTCTTCATCTCGCATTCCATAAATTACAACATGCCCGTTCGTAATGCAAGAAATTGCCTCGATTAAATTCCTACTAATCGCGCTACTACCCGTTGATCCAGCAACAATAACAGGGACTGTTGATCCATGACTTTTTAGTAATTCAGAAAATTTTTTTATGAGAAGATTTTGGTAAGAAGAGACGAAAGAAATATTCTGCTTCAGTAAAGAATTTTTAACCTGGGTGTAAAATGTTTTTAAAAAGGCTAATGTCAGCTGACGGTGCGAGGATAGGTTTGAGTCGTCAACTTCTTCAAGCTTAGCAATATCTGTATCCGAGTGCTCAA
>CAMDJN010000086.1 GCA_945900795.1 Rickettsia typhi
TTGCTAAAAACTTGCTGATTTATGAAAGTCAGAAGTGCCATTAGGGCTAGTAAACAGTAGCTTTAGCTACTTTTAATAACAAGGAAAATAATCAAAAAAACTAAAGAAATTTATGAAGAAATTGTTTGGGGATTTGCAACAGCCCCACACAAACACTCTGCATTTAAAAATTTTCTTTACAACTTGCTAATTACCTTTCAAAATCATAGCACACATCAGTCTCGTTACTGTCTACTCGTTATATAAATCTTTCATTAAAGACATAATCATGATTAATAAAAAACTACTAATAATCGCCTCCATTTTACTCTTTACCGCATCTTGCAGTGGTAGTAAAAAGAATTCTGACATTGCCAAAACTCTCCCAAAAAATCAGCAACAAAGTCCTGTATCGGCCAATCCTGTAAAAGAAGTTGCTGGCACCGCGATCAATACCGTTTCCGGCGAGATACCAGAAGCAAGAGTGGTATTTTTTGATACCGATAAATTTGCCATTAAGCCAGCTGGAAAAGCCTTGCTTGATGGAAGCGTCATTCCCTGGATGAACGCCAATCCTAAAGTTAAAATTACGGTTAATGGCTACTGCGACGAAAGAGGAGGCAACTCTTACAATAAAAAACTTGGCAAGAATAGAGCTAAAGTTGTTAAGCGATATCTCGTTGATGCCGGGGTTAAGCCGTCAAGAATTAAGGCGATTAGCTATGGAGAGGCAAACCCAGTTGATCCAGATCACACTCAGAGAGCCTGGTCAAAGAATCGCAGAGTTGTGACTAGCTTAGCCAAGGCTACAGTCAAAAAACCTATCAGAAAAACTACTGAGTAAA
Organism: Rickettsia typhi; assembly: GCA_945900795.1. GTDB lineage: Bacteria > Pseudomonadota > Alphaproteobacteria > Rickettsiales > UBA1997 > UBA2645. The sequence goes on from CAMDJN010000086.1 coordinate 825, forward strand.
CCAGGCAACTGCCCAACTCACGAAAGACTTGGGCAGTTGCATTTTATTTTTTAGAAAAATAGCTTTCGGACATCCCTTTAATCTTACGAAAGCGAGTAACTTGCTGCAACCGACCCCCATTCCCTCTAAACATTTGTAACTTTTAAATCATGCCAAGAGTTTCTGTTGTTGCTAAAAATTATGCTAAAGCGCTTTTCGTTGCCTCGAGAAAAAATAACGCACTAGAGAGCGTGACTTCGGAGCTTGAGATTTTTAAGCAAAATTTTAGCACCAGTTTTGCGCATGAATTAAAGAACCCCGTTATCGCCAAGAATGATCTGGTTCGTATCATAGAGGAAGTCACAAAAAAATTCTCTCTTGGTCGTATCACTTCTAGCTTCTTTGCCTCAATAGTTCGCAATAGGAGACTTAATCTTTTTCCAGAAATATATGAAGAATTTATGCGCCTAATTAAGGCATATCAAAAAGTTTTGGAAGTAGAGGTTATTTATGCAACAAAGCCGGTGGCATCGCAGGTTGAAAACATCAGAAAACGCGTCAAAGAATTGGTAGAAAAAAAGTATCCCGGCAAAATTGTTGCAATTAGAGAGATCATTAAAGAAAAAATTTTAGGTGGTCTACAAATTAGAATTGGTTCTGAAGTTATTGATGCAAGCTTGAAGGCTAAGATTGTCAGCATCGGAAAAGAGTGTCTTAAAGTAATTAATTAATAAAAATCGCAATCCATGGAACTTAGAATTGAAGAATTTTCAGCTATCTTACAGAAGCAGATTGAGAATTTCCGCAGTTTTGCAGAACTTAAAGAAGTTGGAGAAGTTGTAAAAATTGGCGACGGTATCGCTAAGGTTTATGGCCTTGATAATGTCCAAGTTGGAGAGTTGGTTGAATTTGAAACTGACTCACAAGAGCCGGTTAAAGGAATGGCGCTGAACCTAGAACCTGATAATGTAGGCGTGGTTGTTTTTGGCGACACGCATAAAATCAAGGAAGGTACGAACGTAAAAAGGACTGGAAAGATTGTTGAGGTTCCGGTTGGAAAAGGCTTACTTGGTCGCGTAGTTGACGCACTCGGTAATCCAATTGATGGAAAAGGTCCGTTACAAAATGTTAAGTATCGTCGTGTTGAAATAAAGGCACCGGGTATTGTTGCACGCCAGTCTGTTAGTGAACCGATGCAAACCGGAATTAAAGCAATTGACAGCCTGATTCCAATTGGTCGTGGCCAAAGAGAATTGATAATCGGAGATCGTCAAACTGGCAAAACAGCAATCGTGCTTGATACCTTCATAAATCAAGCAAAGGCTCATGAAGAAAATGATGAGAAGAAAAAACTTTATTGCATCTATGTCGCAATTGGCCAAAGACGTTCTGCAATAGCTCAGCTTGTCAAGACTTTAGAAGAGGCCGGTGCTATGAAATATTCTGTGATCGTTGCCGCAACCGCTTCTGAAGCTGCTGCACTTCAATTTTTTGCTCCTTATACTGGATGTACCATTGGTGAATTTTTTCGTGACAATGGTATGCATGCCCTAGTTGCATATGATGACTTAAGTAAACACGCGGTTGCATATCGCGAGATGTCCCTTCTTCTTCGTAGACCACCAGGGCGCGAAGCCTATCCGGGAGATGTATTTTACATACACTCTCGTCTTCTTGAAAGAGCGGCAAAAATGTCTGATGCCTTGGGTGGCGGTTCTCTGACGGCACTTCCTATTATCGAAACTCAGGCAGGAGATGTTTCGGCATACATTCCTACTAATGTAATTTCAATTACTGACGGTCAAATCTTCCTCGAAACTGAACTTTTTTACAAAGGAATAAAACCTGCTGTTAATGTCGGTCTATCAGTTTCTCGCGTTGGTTCCGCAGCGCAAACTAAGGCAATGAAACAGGTTGCGGGCACTATCAAGCTTGATCTTGCACAATTCCGTGAACTTGAAGCCTTCGCTCAATTCGGCTCAGACCTCGATATGGCGACACAAAAACTTCTTGATAAGGGTCGTAAATTAACTGAACTTCTTAAGCAAAACCAATATTCTCCCCTTGGATTTGAAGAGCAAGTTGCCTCGATTTATGTAGGGGTGAGGGGATATTTGGATAAGGTTGCTGTAAAAGAAGTTGTTAAGTTCGAGAAGGAATTTTTACAAAAATTACGAACTTCTCATCCGGAAATTTTAGCATCGATCAAGCAAGAGCAGAAAATTACAGACGCTAACGAGAGCGCTTTGAAAAAGGTGATTGAAGATTTTACTGCAATTTTTTTGAATCATTCCCCTGCGTCAAATTTTGACCATGTCGACCTTTCTGATCGGCTAAGTCACGCCAATGATTGAGAGAGTTAAATGGCTAATCTCAAGACTCTCAAGACCAGAATAAAGTCCGTCAAATCCACACAAAAAATGACGAAGGCCATGAAGATGGTGGCAGCTTCTCGCTTAAAAAAAGCTAAACAAATGGTTGAATCTTCTCGTCCTTACGCCAGTAAAATCGAAGAGATGATTGTCGGGTTAGCTTCCAACATTTCTAGACGAGATAATCTAAGTGAAAAATTCCCACTACTTACCGGCAGCAAAAAATCCAAGACTCATCTTCTAGTTGTAATATCGTCAGACCGCGGTCTTTGCGGTGGCTTAAATAGTTCAACGGTAAAATTTACAAAAAACACCATTAATAAATTAATAGCGGAAGGACGTGAGATAAAAATCTTCTGCATCGGCAAAAAGGCCTATGAGCAGCTGAAACTTCACTATTCAAAAGAAATTATCGACAGCTCTTTTGGCCTTTTTAAGGGCGCAATAACCTATGATGTCGCGCTAGAATTATCAAAAAAACTCATCGAACTTTTTAATCAAAATCAATTCGATATTTGTGAAATCATTTACAGCAAATTCAAATCCGCAATTTCTCAGGAACAGGTTTGTAACCAGATGATTCCATCTTCCGTCAAAATAGATGAAGGCATAGACTTCAAATCTCCGATGAATTACGAACCTAACGAAGAAGAAATTTTATTAGAGCTTTTGCCAAAAAATTTAGCGATACAAATTTACAACAGACTACTTGAAAATAGCGCATCTGAACAAGGGGCGAGAATGGCAGCGATGGAAGCGGCAAGTAATAATGCGGGCAAGATGATTAAGGAGCTAACCTTGATTTATAACAGAACAAGACAAGCAAACATAACTAGAGAGCTAATTGATATAGTCTCTGGGGCTAATGTTACTTAATACATCAATAAGAAAAACCAGCCAATAAGAGGATCTGGACCAGGTCACCCAAAGCCATTTACCACAAACACCAACCCTCTGACGACACCGAATTAGCCAATAAAATTCACGAGATTTACCTCAAGAATCGATGCGTTTACGGCTACAGAAAAATCACTGCTGCGTTGAATATTTTAGGCGTAATTGTTAATCGCAAAAAGGTG
>CAMDJN010000087.1 GCA_945900795.1 Rickettsia typhi
ATTTTTTGATTACTCATGATTTTATAGTTTGTTACCACTTCGCGAATGAAGTGATAACAAACTATAAAATCAGAGCCAGAAACTGATCCAAAAAAACATAGAGGAATTTTTCAACCACCCTTCAAGCCATGCCCCTCAAGGGATTTGAGGGATTTGAGTTGTGGACGTTGGGACGCTAGTGGCGTGTTGCCCCTTCCCAATGTTTCCAAAATCGCAACAATTGTTGGCGTTAATATGGGGAAGAGGTAAGATACCTCTTTCCGCGCAGGTTGCACTTGAGACTTGAATTTACCATGTTCAAAATCTTCCACCTCCTTGTCATCCGTATCGGATAATTAAGGAACCCCTGCAAAACCATCTTTTTTGGCAATTTTGTCGTCAGAACAATTTGCTCGCGAGCACGTACCTTTAAGTACGCTTACCTGCTCGCAAACTGATCTTCCTAAAAATTCCTCGAAAAATCCAGGTTTTTCAGAGATTCCTTAACAATCAAATCAACTGCTCCATGCCCTCCATATCTCTCACGATCGAAAAAAATGGTGTCGCAAATCTCATTTTTGATTTGCCAAATGAAAAAATTAACAAGCTGTCAGCGCCAGTATTAAACGAGCTCGAGAAGGCTTTAAATGTAATTGATGGCAACAAAGCGATCCGAGTTTTACTCATCAGTAGCGCTAAAAAAGACATCTTTGTCGCAGGTGCTGACATCAATGAAATCAAGGATTTAAACACGGAAGAAGATGCTTTTGAAAAAGTTTTGCGTGGTCAGGAAATCATCTCAAAGATTGAAAAAATAAAAATTCCAACAATCGCATTAATAAATGGAGCTTGTCTCGGAGGCGGTTTGGAATTAGCTCTAGCCTGCCAATATCGCATTGGGGTAGTAAATCCAAAAACAAGCCTCGGTCTTCCAGAGGTTAATCTTGGAATCATTCCTGGATTTGGTGGAACGCAGCGTTTACCTAAGCTCATCGGTTTGCAGGAGGGTTTAAAAATGATTCTTTCGGGTAAGGCTGTTGATGCTAAAAAGGCGCTAAAAATCGGTCTTGTTGATACAATAATGCGTGAAGAATTTTTACTAGAAAGTCTCAGTCAGTTCGTAACGGAAATTCTCAAAAGCAGTGAGAAAAATTCCTACCTCATTTCAAGATCGGCCGCAAGAAAAAAGAGATTTGTTTTTGAATCGATTCTGCTTGGAAAATTTTTGATTTATCGCTTTGCAGAGAAGGATCTTTATGAAAAAACAAATGGTAATTATCCAGCTCCGCTAAAGGCTTTAGAGGTGATTAAAAAAACCTACAGGGCAACATATGGCGCTGGGGGATACAGAACAGAATTGGAGGCATTCTGCGAATTAGTTGTCGGTCAAGTTTCAAAAAATTTGATTCAAATTTTCTTTACCAACGAGGCTTTGAAGAAGGATACAGGCATTGGTCACGAGATTGAAATTCACAATATTAAAAATGCTGCATTGATTGGTGCTGGTGTGATGGGAGGAGGGATAGCTTGGCTCTTCGCCAATAAAGACTTCAACATTCGCATCAAAGATATTACGCAAAATGCCATTGCCATTGGTTACAACCAGGTCATCAAAATTTTTAATCAGCTAAAAAAAATCAGAAAAATTAACCAAAACGAGATTGATAAAAAAATTGCCAATATCACCACATGTCTTGATTTTAGTGGTTTGAGCGACATTGATATCGCGGTAGAAGCGGTAGTAGAAAATCTTGAGGTTAAGAAAAAAATCCTGGCAGAAGTGGAAGAAAAATTAATTGAACAGCAACCAGAAAAGGATGTAATTTTGGTTTCAAACACCTCTTCTCTCTCAATTACTAAAATAGCCTCAGTTCTACAGAAGCCCGATTGTTTTGCTGGTATGCATTTTTTTAATCCCGTAAATCGCATGCCTCTTGTTGAGGTAATTTACGGTGAAAAAACTTCCGAGCAAACAATTGCTTCGGTTGTAAAGCTCACGAAGCAGCTTGGTAAAACGCCTATTGTGGTAAAGGATGTTGCCGGGTTTTTAGTAAATCGTATTCTTTTGCCTTACATGAATGAAGCGGCATACATTTTGCAAGAGGGCTCTGATGTTGAGCGAATAGATCTTTTGATTAAAGATTTCGGTATGCCGATGGGGCCATTTACTCTTGCCGATGTGGTTGGAATTGATGTTGGAGTAAAAGTCTCTCACTCCTTATTTGAAGCTTATGGAGAGCGCATGCGTGTGGCTGATATTTTGGATGAAATTTACAATAATCACAAAGAGTTACTTGGGCAAAAATCTGGTAAAGGTTTCTATTTAAAATCTAAGCAGAGCGCCAAGCGCGACAACGTTGTAAACCCGAAGATTAACCAAATTATTGCTGGCATAAGAAGTTCAAAACAGATCAAGCAAATACAACTTGGGGATATCGAAATTGTGGATCGTTGTATTTTGACAATGGTGAATGAAGCGGCGAAATGTTTGGAAGAAGGTGTTGTTAAAAATGCCAGCTATCTTGACGTGGCAATGATTATGGGAACCGGATTTCCAGCATTCCGCGGCGGCGTTTTGCGTTACGCCGATTCTTGTGGAATTTCTGAGATTGTGCGCAAACTACAAAATTTTAACCAGCAATATGGAAAGCGATTTGAGGTAAGTAAATTATTGCTTGAGATGTCTGACAAAGAGAAAAAATTTTACTAGAGTCGCAAAGCAAGGTAAATACAGCTTCTACAATTCTGAATTTAAATACAGGCTCTAATGAGAATTATCGGAATTGATCCTGGCCTTACAAAAACCGGAGTTGGAATTATCGATGTTAAAAATAATTCCATCTTTTTTGTCATGTCAGAAACTATTTACACGAAGGCTTCTGATCCTTTTGCATCAAGACTGCACCACTTCCACGAATCTTTAACTGCAATCATTAGAACTTACCAACCAACCCAGTCGGCAATTGAGGAGGTTTTTATCAACAGCAATCCAGCCTCATCCCTGAAACTTGGCCATGCTCGTGGTGCATTGATTTTGAGTTTGAAATTAGGCGGACTTGACGTTGCAGAATATTCAACAACAGCGGTAAAGAAAGCAGTGGTTGGCATCGGAAGAGCGGAAAAAGATCAGGTTCAGATGATGGTAAAAGTTTTATTACCTGGCGCAAATTTCAAAACCGAAGATGAGGCTGATGCTTTAGCGGTCGCTATTTGTCATAACAATCATTACGGCTTTAAAAATCTTAAATTTATCAAATCTTAATACTATGGCCGGCCATTCCCAATTCGCCAATATTAAACACCGCAAAGGTGCGCAAGATATAAAGAAGGCAAAGTTATTCACTAAGATTTTGCGTGAAGTCACGGTTGCTGCAAAATCAGGACAGCCAGATCCAGAATTCAACCCACGCTTGCGCAACGCAATGATTGAGGCGCGAGTTAACAACATGCCGAAGGATCGTATTGACGCTGCGGTTAAAAAAGTAATCTCTGGTATTGATTCGGACAATTTTGAAGAAATTCGTTATGAGGGATATGCTCCGGGTGGGGTAGCAATAATTGTCGAAGCTCTAACGGACAATCGTAATCGTACAGCCAGTGAAGTGCGCAGCATCTTTACAAAAATGGGTGGAGTTTTGGGTGAAAGCAATTCGGTTACTTTCATGTTTGATCGTGTTGGTGTGATTCAATTTGATAAAAAAATTGCGTCAGAAGAAACCATGTTCGAAGCTGCTCTGGAAGCTGGCGCTGAGGAGGTGGAGTCGAGTGAGGAGGTTCATGTGGTTATCACTTCACCAGAAAAATTTATCTCGGTTCGTGATGTTTTGATCAAAAAATTTGGCGATCCACTTGCTGCAAAACTTGATTGGAAAGCGAAGAATAGTATGGAAATTACAGATCAAGATCAAGCGCAAAAATTATTAAAACTCACTGATTTACTAGAAGATTGCGATGATGTTCAGTCCGTAACTGGTGGTTATGTTTTGAAGGTTGATTACAACCAAGATAACCAATAAAATTGAAGATGCTAAACGAAGATGCTAAACCTTAGTTGGGTACAAAACCACTAGCGTCCCAACGTCCACAACTCAAATCCCTCAAATCCCTTGAGGGGCATGGCTTGAAGGGTGGTTGAAAAATTCCTCTATGTTTTTTTGGATCAGTTTCTGGCTCTGATTTTATAGTTTGTTATCACTTCATTCGCGAAGTGG
>CAMDJN010000088.1 GCA_945900795.1 Rickettsia typhi
CTAGAGTTTAGGAGCAAAATAAAGTTTAACTTCTTGATTCGAAGCAAGTGCCCAATAATTTCTTTTTGCAGTCTCGGCAGGAGTGCCAAAAACTGTCAAAATAAAGCAGATTCTAGAGGTGGTTTTTAAGGGTAAATTTAACAGGAAAAACTGTTGGAAATTATCCAGAGAATTACCTCTGAATTTGTTACATGTTTTTTAAAAAGAGAACTCCTAATGAGTGGATTTTGTGTCCGACGCTAGGGGGTCACTTCATTTTTACCAAAAATTTATCGACTTAAAATTGTTAGTGGGAAAAGCGGGTTCTTCAGTGGGGACTAAATTACTCGAGGCCTTCTTTTTGCAAATAAAAACACCGCTAGGTAAATTCATGTGAAAACATTTTGGTTGCATAAATAATGCGGTGATTTTTTACGCTAGATTTTACAGTGGTTGGAGTAGGCAGCTGATTATCTGATTGTTGGCGTTGAAGGTAAGAGTTGGCACTAATGTGGGGTCGATAATACTGTTGGTGAGCGACTAAAACAGCGGCGATTGAGGAAGTAGCATTGTAATTATTCGCTATGTTTATCCACAATTATTCTTCTTTTACAATTCCTTATAAACTATTGAAGCTGTAGTAAATGCATAATAAACCACTATTACTCTGCATTCTTGATGGATGGGGAATCGGAAATGAAGAAGATAAAAATAACTCAATTATACAAGCGAAAACTCCGAATTACACCCGCTTTTTAAAAACATATCCCAACTCCCAACTAATCACTTCCGGTATTGATGTTGGCCTTCCTGAGGGACAAATGGGAAATTCAGAAGTTGGTCACATGACCATCGGCGCGGGTAGAATTATTTTCCAAGATTTACCGAGAATTAATAATGCAATTTCTGATAAAAGTTTTGCAAAAAATTCAAAATTACTTACGGTAATTGAAAAATTAAAATTTTCTGGCAAGGCTTTACATCTAGCTGGACTACTATCTGATGGCGGAGTTCATGCGCACATCAATCACATAATTTTTTTAGCAAAATTTGCGGCAAGTAATGGGGTAAAAGTTTTGTTGCACGCTTTTCTCGATGGCAGAGATGTGGCGCAAAAAAGTGCGATTTTTTATCTTCAAAAATTTCTTACAGAAACTTTAGAATATAAAAATATTGAAATCGCTACAATATCTGGACGTTACTACGCCATGGACCGCGATAGTAATTTGGATCGCACTACTTTGGCTTACGATGCAATTGTAAATGGTAATTCAAGCAAATATTGTAAAAAATTTTCTGATGCGATTTCTGTTGTTAATTCTTCTTACAAAAAAAATCTTACCGATGAATTTTTGAAGCCGCACAGCGCACAAAGCTATTGCGGAGTAAGTGATGGAGATATTTTGCTTTTTTGTAATTTTCGTGCCGATCGAGCAAGGCAAATTTCAAACATGTTTTTTGAGAATAGAATTTTCTCGCAAGCTATTGCTTTCACTGAATATTCCAAACACCTAAATAATTTTTACCAAATTTTATTTCCTACGATTGAGGTTAAAAATTCACTACCGGAGATTTTATCTAAGCAAGGTCTAACGCAGCTTCGCATCGCTGAAACTGAAAAATATGCTCATGTTACTTTTTTCTTTTCTTGCGGAATCGAAGAAGAAATGATTGGAGAGGAAAGAATTCTTATAAAATCTCCGGCAGTTGCAACTTATGATTTGCAGCCAGAAATGTCGGCAAGAATTGTTGGTGAAAAACTTCGTGAAGCAATTCGGTCTAACCACTTTAACTTTATCATTGTCAATTATGCCAACCCTGATATGGTCGGGCACAGCGGCCTCTTATCGGCCTCAATAAAAGCCTGCGAAGTAATTGATGAAGAACTTGGAATGTTGGAAAAAGAAATTTTATCGCAAGATGGCTTAATTCTAATTTCTGCCGACCATGGAAATGTTGAATGCATGCTGGATGAAAATCAGCAACCACACACTTCACACACTACTAATCCGGTTCCATTTATTCTAATTGGCAATAAAACTCGCGGCTTAAGTCTTGCTAATGGCCGTTTGAGCGATATCGCCCCAACAATCTTAGAATTAATGGGGATAAAAAAACCAATAGAGATGGACGGGAAAAGTTTAATTAAATGAGTATAAAATGTTAAATCAACTCCCTCCGCCTAAACGCGAACATGGGTTTCTTTTTACAATAATGGTCGCCCTGATTTGCGCTGGAATTGTTCGGTCATTTTTTTGTGAACCTTTTCATATCCCATCAAGCTCTATGAAGCCAGGTTTGTTGATCGGTGATTATATTTTTGTTTCCAAATATTCCTATGGCTATAGCCGATATTCCTTTCCTTTTGGACTCAAGATTTTTGAAGGAAGAATTTGGCGAAGCCAGCCGAAACGTGGTGATGTCATAGTTTTTCGCCTTCCATCAAATACAAAAATTAATTATGTGAAACGTCTGATTGGCCTTCCTGGCGACAAAATTCAGATGCATAACGGGATACTCTACATCAATGATCAAGAAGTTGTGAAGGTAGAAAATGGAATGTTTGTTGATGAAGTTTTGGGTGAAAAGGTAGATATAAAAAAGTTTTTTGAGACCTTTCCAGAAGGTAAAAAAATTGAAACTTTAGATGAAAATCCAAATACGCCTCAGGACAATACCGGAATATATGAGGTACCAATAGGGCATTACTTCATGATGGGAGATAACCGCGATAATTCCGAGGATAGCCGCTTCATTAATGAACTTGGGTTTGTTCCTGAGGAGAATTTTGTTGGTCCAGCACGAATCATTTTCTTTTCCACATCAAGCCCGATTTGGCAATTTTGGCATTGGCCAAACTCGATTCGTTTCAAAAGAATTTTTCAAAAAATAGAGTAGATGGTTCGTAAGTTTGAGAATTTTTGTAAAAAAATTCATCATGATTTTAGTAATAAAAATTTACTTGATGAGGCTCTAACGCATCCAAGTCTATCCAAAAACTGCAAGATAAAATCAAATTATCAAAGGCTAGAATTTTTGGGAGATAAAGTCTTGTCCTTGATCATTGCAGAATTCTTGATGGAAGAATTTCCAAGTGACAATGAAGGGGATCTTTCTAAACGTCAGGCCTCTTTGGTATCTGGCAATATTTTGTCCGAAATAGCTCTTCAGGTTGGCGTCAGTGAAGTTTTACAAATCAGCAAGGGGGAGAGAAATCTTGGAGGAGAAACTAACAAAAGAAATTTGGAGAATGCTATTGAAGCCTTGATTGGCGCAATATATCTGGATTCTGATTATGAGAAAGCTAAGCAGTTTGTAAAAAGATTTTGGCATGAATTGCTTTACCAAAAAATTTCACCACCGAAAGATCCGGTTTCAGAATTGCAAGAATTGGTGCAAATTAAATCAAAACAACTTCCGAAATATTTTACTCAAAAGAGCGGTGGTAGCGAGCATGCTCCGACCTTTATTTCTAGAGTGAAAATTGACTATTTGAATCTTGAATTTACAGCTAATGGTAAATCAAAAAAAGAAGCGCAACGCGAGGTTGCTGCGATAGCATTGGGATATTTTTTAGGAAAATAAATAGTCCCTACTGAAGAACCCACTTTCCCCACTAACAATTTTTTTAAGTCGATAAATGTGACAGCCTCTTTTGGTAAAAATACCTCCAGCAGGTAGAGTAAAATTTGGATCAAAAAATTCCTGAATCTTTTTAGTTTCATCAACTTCCTGATGTGATTCAGAATCAGTCCGAGATATTATGACCCCCAAAAACTGGACACCATTTCTCCCAATTTAGAGTTCTCTTTTTAAATATTTTCCCAATATTTTAAGGAGTAAAAAAATGCCAAAAGGTCAGAAAAATAATTACACCCCATCTTTCAAAAAACAGGTCGCTTTAGAGGCAATAAAAGGTGACAAAACAATCGCTCAAATTGCCGCAGAATTTAGAGTCTTCCCCGCAAGAATTCATCAGTGGCGTAAGCAACTTTTACTCAGTTGTGAGCAGGTTTTTATTGACGAGAAACCTGGCGATAAAGTCATCGCCAAACGTCTCCTAGAAAATGA
>CAMDJN010000089.1 GCA_945900795.1 Rickettsia typhi
AGATAACTTTTGAAGATTTGCTTCGCCTCGCGGCCTTGCTCCTCTCTGTAGTTACCATTGTAGCACGCGTGTAGCCCAACCCATAAGGGCCATGATGACTTGACGTCGTCCCCACCTTCCTCCTGCTTGTCGCAGGCAGTTTCCTTATAGTTCCCGGCATAACCCGATGGCAAATAAGGATGAGGGTTGCGCTCGTTGAAGGACTTAACCTAACATCTCACGACACGAGCTGACGACAGCCATGCAACACCTGTCTTGGATGTGGATTGCTCCAAAAGCACATCTCTGCGCCGGTCATCCAGATGTCAAGGGTTGGTAAGGTTTTTCGCGTAGCATCGAATTAAACCACATGCTCCACTGCTTGTGCGGGTCCCCGTCAATTCCTTTGAGTTTTAGTCTTGCGACCGTACTCCCCAGGCGGAGTGCTTAACGCGTTAGCTTCGCCACCGAAGCCTAAGGCCCCGACAACTAGCACTCATCGTTTACTGCGTGGACTACCAGGGTATCTAATCCTGTTTGCTCCCCACGCTTTCGTACCTTAGCGTCAGTATTAGCGTAGATGGCCGCCTTCGCCACTGATGTTCCTCCTAATATCTACGGATTTCACCCCTACACTAGGAATTCCGCCATCCCCCACTAAACTCTAGCAAAGCAGTATCGGTTGCAGTTCCCGGGTTAAGCCCAGGGCTTTCACAGCCGACTTACAAAGCCGCCTACGTACGCTTTACGCCCAATAATTCCGAACAACGCTAGCACCCTTCGTATTACCGCGGCTGCTGGCACGAAGTTTGCCGGTGCTTTTTCTGTAGGTACCGTCATTATCTTCCCTACTAAAAGAGCTTTACAATCCGAAGACCTTCATCACTCACGCGGTATTGCTGGATCAGGCTTTCGCCCATTGTCCAATATTCCCCACTGCTGCCTCCCGTAGGAGTCTGGACCGTGTCTCAGTTCCAGTGTGACTGATCATCCTCTCAGACCAGTTACGGATCGTAGCCTTGGTAGGCCTTTACCCCACCAACTAGCTAATCCGATAGAGGCTCATCCAACAGCGATAAATCTTTCCCGGTCTAGTTTCCTAAACCGGTAATATATGGCATTAGCTCTAATTTCTCAGAGTTATTCCTTACTGCTGGGAAGATTCCTCTATATTACTCACCCGTTCGCCACTAACCTACAAAAGTTACCCTTCATAAATCCGTTCGACTTGCATGTGTTAAGCATACCGCCAGCGTTCGTTCTGAGCCAGGATCAAACTCTCAAATTTTGAGAATTTTTCAACTAAGCTCTTTAGAATCTGACTTTAATCAAGCAAAATAAATTACTTGATTAAGACCTAAAGAGATAGTCCGAAGACAGGACTATCGCATTTATTTTTCTTAAAAATTTTAAATTTTGTTAAAAAATTTTTGTAACAAAACATGACTATTCACGATCAAAAAACAGCAAGCTCAAATGATTAAATAACGCCATGCGGCGCCAAATAAATAATTCTGTGAATGAAGAAAAAAAGATAGGATAACTTCAAACAGCACTCTGTGAAAAAGTTAAACACTGTAATAAGCCCAAACAAACAAAAGAGTAAATCTTTTCTAGTCGAGAAAAATTAAGCATCACCCTAAAGAAAGCTGGCGGAATGTAGAAATGCCTTTTTCTTCTGTCAAGTCGCCATTTTAAAAACAATTAACAAAGATTTAATTCACTCTAGAATCCCTGATAAAAGCAGCAAATACAAGCTTCTGAGGTATGTTAGTATCCTTAATTTTTGCCTCTAAATTTTCTAACAACCAAAGATTTTTTATTAAAAAATTCAAAGATAATTTCTTCAAATGCTTACAAAATTCTATTTCGATTTTAAAAAAAAGTTTTTGTGATTTTACAGCCGCTTCAAAATCCAAATTACCTAACTCAATTTCAACTTTTGCATAGTAAAGTTTTTGTAAATAATTGAGCAAAAACCGAATGATAGTAACCACCTCTAGACCCTGTTTTAAAAGCCTTTCGGCGCACAATAAAGTCTTGTCAGTTTTTTGTTCGCAAAAGTTTAAAATTAACTCATTCATTGAAATTTCAGCATTCAAACCAATAAGCCCTTCTAACTCATCAATGCTCACGCTTTTCTTCTCTCCAACAAAGGATGAAATTTTTTCAATTTCTGACGAAATTACTTGTCGATTTTTGCCCAATCTATCACATAGAAGACTTACTACACCAGCTTCGCAATTAATTTCTCTTCTTGATAATTCTTGTTCAATCAGTTTTTTGATCGTTTTTTCATCATCTTCATAACAAGCAATTGAAGCCAGATGAGGATTACTTTCTGCAAGCTTTCTGATGTTAGAATTTTTGTCTAAATCTCCCGCTTGAATCAAAATAAAATTACCATCCAGCCCCTTGTCAACTCTGGCTTCAAGGACGGAAGTGAGCGATTGATGTAAACCTGCATCAACCTCACTAACCATAATCAACTTTCTTCCGCCAAGCATCGAGAAAGACAAAAACTCATCAAGTAGAATTGATTTTTCTTCTGCAAACCTTGCCTTGCTTAGGTTCGCAACTAAAAATGGATCCGACAAATCTTTAACAATTCTTTTTGCTATTGCATTAGAGCGATGTTTTACAACTGAGCTTTCTGGACCAAACACTAAACAGCCAACGATCTTTTCTTGAGCAATTTTTTGTATATAGGAATCAATCTGAAAGTTTGCGATTTTCATGATTAATCTGATATTATGATCTATTGTTTAACCACGGCAGCCTTGCTTTGTTGCCCAATTTCATTCATTGGAAAATATGGCATCAAGCTTGATTTTGCTACGCTTTTATCAATAAAAATTTTATCCATATTGCGGTAAATTTTTTCCATCGTTTCTAAATAAAGACGCTTCTTTGTAACTTGCTTTGCCCTGATATATTGCCTGTAAACCGACATAAATCTTTCTGCCTCACCATGCGAATTTGTCACCACTTCTTGACTGTAAGCAGAGGCATCCTCCTTTATCTTAGCAGCCATACCTCGCGCGCGCGGAATGATGTCGTTTGCGTATGATTGCGCTTGGTTAATCTCTTTTTCTTTGTCAGCTTTTGCTGTCTGCACATCACGAAATGCGTCAATTACTTGAGACGGGGGGTCGACACGGCGCAACTGTACCAGAGTAATTCTTACGCCTAATTTGTAAGAATCCAAAATCGATTGAAGTAAATCCTTTGTTTCCAATTCAATTTTTCTCTTTCCATCAGAAAGGGCGTATGCAATCGGTGTACGAGCAATGATTTCACGCATCGCACTCTCTGCGGTTTTTCTGATTGTTTGGTTTGGTTCGGCAATATTAAAAATGAAATCCTTGATGTCGGAAATTTGCCACTGCACTTGAAACTCAATGTCGACGATATTTTCATCACCGGTCAGCATTAAGCTTTCAGCATCTAAATTTCGATCAATTTTTTTATTAGAAGAAAAACCGAATTCTTCAGTATTAACCGTTGTAACACTCTTTTTAATCACCTGTCCAAATGGGTAGGGAACGTGATAATTCAAGCCCGGAGTACTGATTGAGTAGAATTTTTTAAAATACAAAACTACCGCATTCTCATCCGGATTTACTTTGTAAAGTCCAAGCAATAACCACAGCAGAACCGCTCCCATGACAACCAGACCCCAGAATGATTTTGGATTTTGACTCGCAAATAAATCGCCACCATTGCCCTTGAAATTGTTATTCCCCCC
>CAMDJN010000090.1 GCA_945900795.1 Rickettsia typhi
ATAAAAACCTGCTCACAACTGAGTAAAAGTTGCTTACGCCACTGATGAATTCTTGCGGGGAAGACTCTAAATTCTGCGGCAATTTGAGCGATTGTTTTATCACCTTTTATCGCCTCTAAAGCGACCTGTTTTTTGAAAGAAGGGCTGTAGTTATTTTTCTGACCTTTTGGCATTTTTTTACTCCTTAAAATATGGGGGAAATATTTAAAAAGAGAACTCTAAATTGGGAGAAATGGTGTCCAGTTTTTGGGGGTCATAATACTCTTCCGGCTGCGCCGTTACAATCTTATCGTTATTATTAGCGTAAATAATCAAACGACCGATCGCTGTGCCATGATTAACAATTTCAATATCGCGCAATTTAAAAGCGTCATCCCAGGTAATAATGGTGGGTTTTTTTAGATTGCCGCTTGGCCATTGTACCAGAACTTCTTCCTGCTGCAAAGAGTTAGGTTTGATAGCGATTGACGCAATTTTTACATGCTGTCGAATCAATGCATAGCATTCCTGCCAAATCAATATTGAGGCATTATCCCCTTCCCATAATTCAATAATATATTGCTGATTCTTTCGATGTACCAGGCTTCCCAAAATGAATTGTCGCTTATCGCTGTAATAATTCTTTCTAAAGAATTCCTTATCTTCCTCGAGCGTTAAGTATTGATCGCGCGCGAAACGTCCATGAAATTTATATTGCTTGGAATTGATGAAATAAATTTTGCGCTGAGGGCGGTCAATTAGAAACATGACATGATCTACATTTTTGAAACGACCCTCTTTGTAGGATCGCGCCATCGCCACAAAATCTTCCGATGTTTTTAGGTGATCAAGGTAAGAAAGGGGGGCTTTTATTACTTCGGCCGAGGCGTCATAAAGCTTGCCAGCAAGTAAGAAAATGATAAAAGAAACACGAATCAAATAAGGCATAGCGCTAAATTGCAGGAGATCGTCACAATATTTACATCTTTTAACCCTAAAAGGGTGAACTCAACTCTCAACCGCAACCAAATTCATCGTTTTAGTTTTATAAAAAACCTCAAAAGGAGTTCTAAAATTTAAACATTTTCTTGGTTGATGATTGACGATATTTTCAACCTCATTTGCAAGGTTCTGGATCAAAATATTCAACCCAAATCCGTCTGAGGCATTCTTGCAATCCAGGCCTTTCTGTTTTTGATCCCGAAGCCTTATCAATAAAAACATTTTTCTGCAAACATCCAGCTTCTTTTACCGCATCAAGTTGAAGATTTAATTCTTCAGAGCGTCCTTTGGTATATGGGGACCCAGCAAGCCAAGAATTCTTGCCAGGAATTCTTGGGGGCGCAACTCGTGTCGCGTAAAAATACAAAATATATCCAATCAACTTCTTGAAGTTGATTGGATATAAAACCTCAGATGCTAGAGTAAATTGCGCCCACAAGCACTAACAAATCTCCGGGCAAATCTCCGACTAAGTCTCTGGACAAGTCTACGTGGTTGACATTCACAATCTTGCCCATAATTTCCCTAAAAATTCCAGGAATTTCCCATAGTTTCCCGGTTTATCCCTAAAAATATCGTAAACGAAAATTACGTGGCTCTCTTCCTTTCTACATTCACAAATAAAATAGACAGCAAGGGGCGCATCTCAGTGCCGGCGCAGTTTCGTGCGTCATTGGCAAATCAGGATTTTTCTGGAATTGTGATTTACGAATCATTCATCAACGAGTGCATTGAAGGCTGCGATCTCCCTCGTATCAAAAAACTTTCCGAATCAATTGATAATTTAGACCCGTTTTCTGAAGAGCGTGACGCCTTTGCCACTGCGGTTTTAGGAGGATCAGTTCAGCTTGCGATGGATGTAGATGGGCGTGTAATTTTACCAGAACTTCTACTCAAGCAGGCTAAAATAAAAAATGAGGCAGTCTTTGTTGGCAAAGGTTCTACATTCGAAATTTGGCAACCAGCAAAGTTCTCTGAATACATGATTAAAGCCAAGAAAGAAGCTAAGGCTAAACGCAATCTTTTACATATTGCAAAATGACAAATGAGCTAGGTATGGCACACAAACCAGTCTTGCTTAATGAAGTTTTAAAGAATCTTTCTCCTCGTGATGGTGAGACTTATCTCGACTGCACCTTTGGTGCTGGAGGATATTCCGAAGCGATTTTAAATGCTGCTAAGTGCAATCTTTACGCAATTGATCGTGATGATATTGCGGAGGAATTTTCTAAAAATCTTACTAAAAAATTTCCGCAAAATTTTACCTTTTTGCGCGGAAAATTTTCTGATTCTCTCGCTCTTTTGGCGGAAAGAAATATTACGAAGCTAGATGGGATAGTACTCGATATCGGAGTATCTTCGATGCAGCTTGATGATCGGATTCGCGGCTTTTCTTTTGACTCAGATGCAAAATTGGACATGAGGATGGATCAGAAAAACTCATTAAGCGCATTTGAGTTAGTGAACGAAGCAAGCGAAGAAGAGCTTGCAGACATTATCAAAGAATTTGGAGAAGAGCCGAGGGCCAGAGCAATTGCAAAAAAAATTGTGCACAAAAGGTCTGAAACAAAAATTGTAACTTGTCTGGAATTGGCAGAAATCGTGAGGTCATTTTACCGCGGTTATTCGAGAATGGATCCGGCCACAAAAACATTCCAGGCACTACGAATTTTTGTAAATCAAGAGCTTGATGAGCTCAGATCTATCCTGACCTCCTCCCTAACTTTACTTAAAAAAGACGGAAGATTGGTCGTAGTCTCTTTTCATTCTTTGGAAGACGAAATAGTCAAAAAATTCCTAAAAAAAGAATCAGGATTAGATCACTCAGTATCTCGCTATTTACCTAAATCACCACAGCAAAAACTAAGTGAAAATTTTCGCATAATTACCAAGTCAGCCATTTCTCCAAGGGAGGAAGAGGTTGCACTGAATCCGCGCGCCCGTTCAGCTAAAATGAGAGTTGCAATTAAATTATAACATGGAACTACCAGCATCAACACAGCAAAAAAGAAATGTCGTTTACCTTCTGAATGGCGGCATGGTTACGTCGATCATATTTAGTACTTTCCTGATGTTTATTGTGCAATTTCGAGTAGAAAGTTTGCAGGAGGAAATGGGGAAAACTAATGACAACATCGCTTCTTACGAAGATGAAATACAATTGCTTGAGGTTGAATGGGTTTATTTAACAAGACCTGAAAGGATACGAAACCTTGCTACGCGCTATCTCAAAGATAATGGCTACATCCTTGCCAGCCAAATCAAAGATTCCAAAAAACTCGAGAATTACTATCTGGTCAATTACAAAAAATCTGGGGAAGATTTTGGTGGAGTTAAGGAAGATACACTACCTTCAAAACAAGTTTCGTTTTAGAACCTGTTTATGATTACTACTGCCAGGTTAAAAACAAAAAAACACAAACCCTTCTAAACAACGGCCTGCAGCAGGTTAACAAATTCTTATCTAAGAGACTGTTTAAAATCTTTTTTTAAAAAACTCAGTCCAGTCATTCATCCCCCAAGCATTAAGGGGCTGTTGCAAATCCCCAAACAATTTCTTCATAAATTTCTTTAGTTTTTTTGATTATTTTCCTTGTTATTAAAAGTAGCTAAAGCTACTGTTTACTAGCCCTAATGGCACTTCTGACTTTCATAAATCAGCAAGTTTTTAG
>CAMDJN010000091.1 GCA_945900795.1 Rickettsia typhi
TAAAGCAAATTCTAGAGGTGGTTTTTAAGGGTAAATTTAGCAGGAAAAACTGTTGGAAATTATCCAGAGAATTACCTCTGAATTTGTTACATGTTTTTTAAAAAAAGAACTCCTAATGAGTGGATTTTGTGTCCGACGCTAGGGGGTCAATTCACATGATGATGACAGCCATCACAAAGAACAGATTGGCAAAAATGACGAGGGCTGTCCTTGTTGCGCCGCCGCGATAGATCTTGATGAAGTTGCAACTGCATTAAATGAAATAGGTGCAAAGGGTGTTAATCTTGAAGCTCATGAACACTCGCTTGGAGAATTAGCTGATTTTTCTTCCGCGGCGCATTGGGGAATTTTTCTAGGAATTGCTGGTCCGTTAGCTCTTATAGGATTAACGGCAGCATTTAGAAATATAAAAGGAACCATTAATACCAAATCAAAACTTGATGCTGCAATTAAAGGTTTAGAACAAGATATTGCGCGACACAAAGAGCTTATGGATGATGCGTCTGGCAAGAAAAAAGAAGATTTAAGTGGCGTTATTCAAAGGCTGGAAGCATTTGGAGAAACTCTAAAATATTCAGAATTTGATACAAAATTCAATCTCGCGGTTCCTGGCTTTATAAATGGTGCTGCTTCCACTGCAGTTTTAAGTTCGGCAATTATGAGATCTCCTTGGGCTCTTCCTATTATCGCTCTTTATGCCGGATGCCAAACCATAAGAAATGGTTACGATCTATGGGGAACCTGGAACAGAATATTGCCAGAAGAAATCAGAGAAGAAGTTCAGTTAAATGTAAAAGTTGGCATCAGAAAAATAAATCAAATTACCGACTCAAAAACAAAATTTTACGTTGCAAATACATTGGGATTTGCCACTTTTACCGCGGGAGCTGTAATTACAACGCTATCGGCTCTTTCTGTAGCTGGGGCGGGAATGATTGTGGGAATTCCATTGCTTGCAGCAGGAGCAGTTTCAACTGGAATAACCAACAATATCTGGACCAATAAATTTAAACCGCGCAACGGCGATCTTGGTATTGATAGACTTAAACCGCGCAACGGCGATCTTGGTATTGATAGACCCGAGCTTGATCTCAAAAGTATTCAGCAGGAAATCGGTGAAAGAAGAGAAATAAAAAAGATATTAAAGAATTACGGAGACAAACACTTGCCCAGCAAGGTAGTTCAACGCTTCGGAGGCTCCTTATTATCATCTTTACCTTTTTTTAGTGAAAAAGGACAAAAGCTACTTCACAAAGTAAATCAATCAAGAATTTCTGAATCTGATAGTAGTGATGCAGATAGGTTAGATCTGCTCGAAAGAGCTATAAATGTTAAAATAGTTTTAAAAAAAACCGACAACCACAAAGAAGCTCCCCGCAGGAAGGAAGATATTCTTCCTTCCCAACGTTTCTAAGACTTTAAGCAATCCATCTTTTTTAAAACATGATCAAAGACCAATTCATTAAAAACATAGAATCAGAGTTATTAGAACTAAAGAATTCAGGCCTTTATAAAGGCGAGTATGAAATTACCACACCCCAATCTTGTACGATTGAAATCAAAATCTTGGACGCAGAACAAAGATCAAATACAAAAAAACATGTTCTGAATTTTTGTGCAAATAACTATCTCGGGCTTGCTGATAATCAGAGCTTAATTGAGGTGGCAAAAAAATCTTTGGATGATTACGGCCTCGGCACAGCTTCCGTTCGCTTCATCTGTGGCACCTTCGATATTCACAAAAAGTTTGAAGAAAAATTGGCGGAATTTCTTGGCTTTGAAGACGTCATCACCTTCTCCTCATGCTTCGCAGCCAATGGCGCAGTGTTCGCTGCTCTTTTTGATCAAGATGACGCGATCATTTCTGCCGATCTAAACCATGCTAGCTTGATTGATGGAATCAGACTTTCAAAAGCTTCGCGTCATTTTTATAAATTCGACGACATGAAAGATTTGGAAGAAAAATTGCAGCAAGCGCAATCTTCCAAAAATCGCGTAATCGTCACCGATGGCGTATTCTCAATGGACGGCGATATTGCTAAGCTAAAAGAAATTTGTGATTTAGCTGAGAAATACGATTCGCTGGTTTTGGTTGATGACTCGCACGCAACTGGTTTTATTGGCGTAAACGGACGTGGCACATCAGAACTTTGTGACGTTGAAGGAAGAATTGATATTTTAACCAGTACGCTTGGTAAGGCTCTGGGCGGTTTTGGAGGGGGCTTTATCGCCTCAAAAAGACAAGTCATCGACAAACTTCGTAACAAAGCTCGTCCTTATCTTTTTTCCAACAATGTTCTACCAATGGTTGCTGCAGTTGGAATCGAGATCGTGGACATGATAAATAAGTCGAAAACTTTAATTAAAAAACTCGCAGACAATACCACTTACTTTCGCGAAAAAATGGTTGAAGCCGGTTTTAATGTTCGCCACGGAATGCATCCAGTAGTACCGATCATGTTTGGTGATGCCCTACTCGCAAACAAAGTTGCTAAGGCAATGATTGAAGAAGAAGGAATATACGTAATTGCCTTTTCCTTTCCGGTAGTTCCAAAAAATGAAGCAAGAATTCGTGTGCAAATTTCTGCCGCACATGAAAAGAAACATCTGGATCAAGCTGTTGCCGCTTTCATTAAAGTTGGAAAAAAACTTAAGGTAATTTGAATTGATTTAAATGATAAATCGCGACCTCAATCTAAAAGCATGGCCCTTACTAAAGCATGCTAATTTTTTTAAAAAAAATTAGTTGAAAAAAATCGGAACTAAATAAGAAATTCCTACATCAATTAGAACTTTGATACAAGGATTCGCAAATATATTTTTATGACTCTCCCACCAATGAATAATCCAAAGAGTATTCCACAACCAGCCAAGCAACCAGGCAAGCAGCAAACTAAGCACGCCTTCTCCCTAACCGAAACCGCCATTGGCAATTGCCGTTATAGCCATAATCATTGCCGCTATCTTCTCCGCCAGTTCTCTAATCACCAAAGCAAAACTAACCTCAGCTCGTACCGCCACTTCCAGTTCTCCAATAGCATTGATAAACGGATTACAATCCTGGTTCGAAACTTTAATGCCGGATTCTACATCTTCTGACTTTGCGGTAAGTGAGGGTATCCAGAGAGTTGTTTCATGGCAAGATCGCAATCTCCAAAGCGGAACTTCAGCTCCATTAACTCAAACAGCAGATAATCTAAAACCAACTCTGATTGAGAACTCCATCAACAAATTCCCCTCAATGAAGTTTGATGGAGATGATGATGAATTTAACCTTAACGCTTCCTCATTAGCCAATGCAGACTACACCATTTTTTTCGTAGGTTCACAAGATGCTCTTAAAGCTGATCATTATTTCTTAGGTAATCCAGACGATCTCGCCGGAGCCAATTCTAAGCTTCTTCTTGGCTTCGATGACTCTGGTCACCCCATAGTCAGGGAACAGGAGCGGCCTATTCTTCAACACAAACAGTCGGTGTCGGACAAACAGCGATCCTTACCTTCACCCAAAAAAGCAGCGGCACTTCACCGGGTAAAAGAATTTATCTCAATGGTGGAGCCATAACAATAGATCCTTCTTCAACAACAGCAATCTCTTCTACATCAGCTCTTTCTACATTAAAGATTGG
>CAMDJN010000092.1 GCA_945900795.1 Rickettsia typhi
GAGCAAGCAAAGCAGCGCAAGCGTAGGAACACCGAACGATTCCGAAGTGCAGCACTTCTTTTACTTGTAGAGGAGAAGCTGCGTATCGGTTGGAGCCCAGAACAAATATCTGGAAGATTGAAGAACGAAACTAGTTCACTCAAAGTCTCGGTGAAATTGCAAAACCAAGCAAATTAGAGCGTCTATTAATATTAATTGTTCAGGGGATTTTCTTTAACCTTTTTTTTCTGCTTTATTTAATTTCGCCAAAAACGGCGCATCGGGTGGTGGGTTATTTTGAAGAAGAAGCGGTAATAAGTTATGCCAGCTATTTAGCCGAAATTGACGCAGGTAATCATGCAAATGTTTCTGCCCCTGAAATGGCGATTAAATATTGGAATTTACCTAAAGACGCCACTCTTCGAGAAATGATAATTGCCATAAGAAGCGATGAAATGAATCATCGAGATGTTAATCACGGTTTTGCCAACGAATTAAATTAGGCTTGTTAGATTTTATCAAAGAAAACAATCTTCAATTGCTGATTTGAGTTCAGTAAATTTAAATCTATATCCGCTGTTTAAGAGGGCTTTTGGATAAACCTTTTGCCCATTTAAAAGAAGCTCTTCAGCCATTTCCCCGTAAATAATTTTCATACTTAGCGCCGGAATGGTAAAAAGGCAGGGTCTGCCAATTGCCTTAGCAAGATTTTGAGAAAATTGAAGATTTGAAGCGGGCTGAGGAGAGGTTAAATTAAACGCCCCAGAAGCATCTTGGTGATTTACTAAATGAAGGATTGTGGCAACCGCATCATCGATGTGAATCCAGCTAATCGATTGCTTTCCTGAGCCGATTTTTCCTCCAAGAAACCATTTAAATGGCAGTAGCATTTTCTTAATTATTCCACCTTTGGCACCAAGAACAACACCGGTTCTAAGTAAAATAATTCTCGTTTTTTTATCAGCCTTTTGTGCCTCTCTTTCCCATTCAAAACAAAGTTTTTGTGAAAAGAGATTTTGATTTGTTGGTTGAGAATTTTCGTCAAAAATTTCTACTTCAGAAGTTCCGTAATAACCTATTGCCGAGCCACTAATAAAAAGCTTTGGCGGTGTTTTGCTTCTAAGAATCCTTTCAGCCAAATCTTTAGTTACATCGATTCTGCTACCATAAATTTTTTGCTTTTTTGATGGGCTCCAGCGACATGAGATTGGCTCGCCACAAAGGTTAATAACAACATCATAATCAAAATTTTTTCCAATTTGATTGATGTAATGAATATTTTTTGTGGCCCCAAGATTTGTTTTTCTGGTCAGGATGGTAAGCGCATGACCCATTTTTGACAACTCTTCCGTCAACTTGGTTCCAATAAATCCAGTACCGCCGGTTATTAAAAACCGAAGCTTATTTTTTTCGATCATGTGAGCTAAATTTGTGTCTTTAGTAAATCAGATAATTTTTTTGCGGCAAACCAAACATCTTCAATTCTAAAGCCCAAAACCCAATCACCTGTTGCTCCAAGTCTTAGCGCTTTATCAAAAAATGGCTCAATTCTTTTTGGATTCTTAGACAAGGCATAGCGCCAACGATGGGTGCTTATGTAATCAGCCTTGTTGCACAAAATTCCCGTCAGGTCTTCAAAGTTTTTTACCAAAATTTTCTCAACAGCTGAGATCTCTTCTTCTAGATGATCTGTGGCCCAACTTTCTTTGGAATTAATGACAAAACAGCTCGTATTTTTGTCGCGACCGGACTTGCTAGAGTTAAAGCTAATTAACTTGATGGGTCCTTGCTCAACTTCGGCTACAATCCAATCCAAATTCAATTTGTGGTTAAAGCCAATCATGCTCACAAAAGAAGGTAACATCGACGCCACTTCCTCTTTCCAATCATTTGCAATCTGACTGCAAAAAAGATTTTTTGTTTGAGCTATTGGGGCGGTAGAAATTACAAAATCGTAAACACCGAGGTGATTGCCGCTTTTATCTTCCAAATACCATCTATCGCTTTTCTTAACGGGCATTGGAGCAACTTCGCAGTTTAAAGAAATATCCAGATTGCTAGCCAATTTTTTACAAAGGCTGTTCATGTTTGGAGAGCCTACAAAATAACTTTCCTCACTTCGACGCGAAGAACCTGCGCCACTTTGCTTAAAAGAGATTACATCCCCCTTCCAACTAGAGACATCTTTTGAGGCAATAAACGGATCGAGAAATTTTTTAAAAACTTCGCTTTCTGCGGTAAAATATTGGGCGCCGTGATCAAAGGTGAAATTTTCTGCGTAGCGAGTCGACATTCTTCCTCCGAAGCCACGAGATTTTTCGAAGATTTTTACTTCAAAAAATTCTCGCAATTCTTGTGCTAGAAAAATCCCAGAAAAGCCCGCGCCAATTATTGCTAACTTAGGTTTATTCATTGAGCAGAGCTGATATTCTAAATTACTGAATCTCCCAAATTATTTCATTGCGGCGATTCCATGGAAAGGTGAATGGATCATCGTATCAGAATATTCCTCTGCGCAACTCCTAAAACAGATCTGGGTTAAACTATTTTTTCAGATCAAAACGATCGGCATTCATTACCTTCACCCAAGCTTTCACGAAGTCTTTGACGAATTTTTCTTTGCCATCATCGGCCGCATAAACCTCAGTGATTGCACGAAGTTCAGAGCTTGAACCAAAGACTAAATCAACAGTAGTTGCTTTCCATTTAAGCTCACCAGTTTTTCTGTCACGACCCTCGTAAACCCCCTCCAGCATATCAGACTTTTTCCACTCTGTTGACATGTCGAGCAAGTTGACGAAGAAATCATTAGTGAGCACTCCTGGGTTTTTAGTAAGGACTCCAAATTCAGATTTATCCGCATTTGCGCCAATTACCCTCATTCCTCCAACCAAAGCAGTCATCTCTGGCACAGTTAAATCAAGCATGTAAGCGCGATCAATTAGTGAATTAGTGGGTGAAATCATATCGCTCTTGCTGCGATAATTTCTGAATCCATCAGATTTAGGCTCTAGCACAGCGAATGATTTAACTTCTGTTTGCTCTTGCGAAGCATCGCCGCGACCAGCTTGGAAAGGAACTTTAGCGTTAATGCCAGCATCATGAGCTGCTTTTTCAATTGCAGCTGATCCGCCAAGAACAATCACGTCAGCAAGAGAAACTTTTTTGCCACCACTCAAGGTCTTATTAAAATCCTTCTGAATTTTTTCTAAGACACGGTGAGTTCAATCTCCTAGCGCAACTTTACATCGTTGTTAACCTCAAAAGGTTTACAACAATTAAAGTGCGCAATCATGACCAAAAACTACACTCGGATTTCTCTTTGTGAACGAGAAATAATTTACAAACTCAACCTTGAGAAAAA
>CAMDJN010000093.1 GCA_945900795.1 Rickettsia typhi
CATAAACTTTTAACTCAAGAGCTTGCAAACCAAGTTGAAAATATCGTGAATCACCAGCCAAGAAAATGTTTAAATTTTAGAACTCCTTTTGAGGTTTTTTATAAAACTAAAACGATGAATTTGGTTGCGCTGGAAGATTGAATTCACCCTTGTGGCAACCGAAGATGTGAGGGTAATCATGTCTTCATGGGAAAAGATAGATGCACCAGATACTTTAGTGAAAAACACGGCATTGTAAATTTTGGAAAAACACGTCCGATTTTTGATTAAGTCATTTTTGAATCAGGACAACAATCTGCTCATTCACGTCATCAACGTATGGAACCTTATCAGTATCCTAGTAGGGTAGATGATCATGCTCCAATATTATTTTACGATTCGAGAAATCCTTATTACGAATTCACAAATGTTTGCCGCACTCCATTCAGAATGATTGTAGGTGGTCGAACTTACGATGTAAGTTCGTCTGAAGGACCTTACCAAGCATTCAAAGGAATGCAACCTGATGGTAGTCTAAGTAGTGAGGCGGTAAAGGTTAGAATCTTGCCAAGGGGAGTGAGGATCACAGAAGTAAGTTTTTATTCCAAGCTTCTCATGTGAACAAAACTCAGCTCCTCGATCAAGTTGCGCTAGGTTCTTGAACTCACCCAGGTTTTTAATGATCCTTCCACCCTACCCTCTTCAAGAAATATTCGTAAGAATCCTCGAAGCTGAAAGTCTTGTTGTCGTCAAATACAACGAGCTTATTTGAAATGTCATTTAAGAAACCTTCGTCATGCGTAACCATGATTACTGCACCTTCGAAATGTTTGATTGCGTGCGCCAAAGACTCGCACGATTCCATGTCCAAGTGATTTGTTGGCTCGTCAAGAAGTAGCAAATTCGCACCTTTGAGAAGAATTTTCCCAAGCATGACACGGCTTTTTTCACCACCGGAAAGCACCCCGATTTTCTTACTAGCCAAGTCTCCAGGAAACATCATGTTGCCGCAAACCTGACGTACTCTGGTTACCGGAAGCTTCTCATCCACCTTCTGTAACTCTTCGTAAACGCTTAAATTCTTGTCTAAGCGATCAATGTTCATCTGTCCGAAATATCCGATCTCAACTTTTGGATTTAGTTTAACCATGCCACGAAGTGGCGCTAAATCTTGCGTGATGAGCTTTAGTAAGGTAGATTTACCTTTACCATTTTTTCCGATTACGCAAATTTTTTCGCCATTTGCAACCTTGAATGAAAGGTCATTAATCAAGCGATTTTCCGGCGTGTAGCCGAAAGATAAATCTTCAGCTTCAATCATGTTATCTTTGCTAATGTAAGGAAAGTGATTGAACTTGAATTCAAGAGTTTGCACATGTTCAAGCTTTTCTTTTACGTCCTGCTTTTCGAGCATTTTTACGCGTGATTGAACTCTACTCGCTTGACTTGCTTTTGAACCGAAGCGGTCGATCCACTCTTGCGTTTTCTGTCTTTGCTTATCTTCGTTAACACGAGTTTTTTCGTAAATTTCTTCTTCAGCGGCAAATCTTTCTCTGACTCCCTGAGTGTTGCCAGGAATCTTTTTGAACTGCTTACGATGAATGATTAGAGTGTGCGTTATCACGCTATCCATGAAGGTGCGATCGTGCGTAATAAGGATCAGCTCGCCTTCCCATTCCTGCAAAAATTCTTTCAACCAGCGGATGGAATGGATGTCGAGATAGTTGGTAGGCTCGTCCAACAAAAGCATTTGCGGCTCCATCAACAGTAATTTTGCGAGATTTAACTTCACCTGGTAACCGCCAGAAAATTTTTTGGGATCCTTCTCGAGATCTTCAGTAGTAAAGCCCAAGCCGTAGAGAATATTTTCTCCCTTCCAAGATTCATGCTCACGATCATCCGATAAAACTGAGCAAATCTCTTCTAGTACAGTATTGTGGGTAAAGTGAATATGCTGCTCCAAATGCCCGATTTTGTAGCCTTTAGGAATTTCAACTAGACCAGAATCTGGCTCCAATTGCTTCAACATCAACTTAAGAAAAGTTGATTTTCCACTTCCATTGCGGCCGATAAGCCCAACCTTCTCACGGTAGTTAATAATAAAATTTACGTCAGAAAAAATATCGTGACCGTGAAACGAAATGGATAAATCTTTTGCTCTAATCATTTTTTAATGAATTTTTTACAGGACTCACGCAAGGCGAATATCGAAGCGATACGAAGCTTTGCGTAAGTTCTATTTTAATAAATCTGGACGGATTTTTTTTGTAAGATCAGTAGCTTGCTGCTTTCGCCACTCATTAATTTTTTTGTGATGTCCGGAAACCAAAACCTCAGGAACTGCTCTGCCTCGCCAAATTGCTGGTTTAGTGAAGTGTGGATATTCGAGAAGATTTTCAAATCCAGGATTTTTTTCTGAACCGAAAGATTCTTCCAACAGAGATTCGTCAGCTCCAAGAACTCCTGAGATATTTCTTAGAATCGCATCAATTACCACGTAAGCCGCAATTTCTCCACCACTAAGCACATAATCACCGATTGAAATTTCTTCGATTTGAAATTCATCAAGCACGCGCTGATCTATTCCCTCGTAGCGTCCGCAGAGTATTACGATTTCTTTTTCTAATGCCAATTCTTGTGCTATTTTTTGGGTGAAGACCTTGCCGCGTGGGGAGAGGTAGATTAGTTTAGCTGTAAGTTGGTTGTCGAATGTGCCCAGGTTTTGTTCAATTGCTTTTGCCGCCACCTCAGCCTTCAAAACCATTCCAGCACCTCCACCGTAAGGCGTGTCATCAACCGTGC
Organism: Rickettsia typhi; assembly: GCA_945900795.1. GTDB lineage: Bacteria > Pseudomonadota > Alphaproteobacteria > Rickettsiales > UBA1997 > UBA2645. The sequence goes on from CAMDJN010000093.1 coordinate 2,782, forward strand.
CCCGCACATCTTCGGCGTAATCGCGAATGTTGATTGACTCAATTGACCAAAGTTTTTTCTCAAGTGCAACACCTGTGATTGAAGTAGAAAGAGGGCCAGGAAAGAGTTCTGGGAAGAGGGTGAGGAGTTTAAAGTGCGTCATTTGCTAAATTTTTTTGAACTAATTGAAATTTAGGAACCCCTGATTCCAAGAACCGATTTCTTGACTAAATTTTTGTCACCTCTTGTATGTTTTTTGCCTTTTCTGGCGTTCTTTTTTTAATAAATTTTACAGGTTTTATGCAAAAAATATTATCATCATTAGCGGTGCTTGCTCTTTTATGGGGCTGTTGCAAATCCCCAAACAATTTCTTCATAAATTTCTTTAGTTTTTTTGATTATTTTCCTTGTTATTAAAAGTAGCTAAAGCTACTGTTTACTAGCCCTAATGGCACTTCTGACTTTCATAAATCAGCAAGTTTTTAGCAAG
>CAMDJN010000094.1 GCA_945900795.1 Rickettsia typhi
ATAAACTTTTAACTCAAGAGCTTGCAAACCAAGTTGAAAATATCGTGAATCACCAGCCAAGAAAATGTTTAAATTTTAGAACTCCTTTTGAGGTTTTTTATAAAACTAAAACGATGAATTTGGTTGCGCTGGGAGATTGAATTCACCCAATGATCTAAAAAATCTTTTGCGGGAACGTCCACCATTCCGTGTCAATCCAATCCACCAATTCCAGAATGTACTGCGTCGCATCTTTAAGTATTGCGGCAAGACCTTCGCTACCAAGCTCTTCAATTTTTTTAGAAACTTTTTCGTAATTCGCTTGGCAATCTGCTAATTGGTAAAAATTCTCAATGGTTCCAATAATCCCGATTAGTTGTTTCAGGTTCAGATTGTCGCCTTTTTTCTTAAGGAGCTATTCGAAGGAAGCTTTGCCTTTGCTCTTTCTACCGAAACCAAGTTTTTGCAAAATTCTTTTAGCCAGAGAATCGGGGTTTTTTACTTCGGTTTTGACAGGCGTGCTTACCGCTGAAGTTTGCTTTCTTGCATTACCGCTGCGACTGTGGGGACGTGATCTTTGATCGTTTGAGCGACTATCTTGACGGCGAGCGTCTTCGCTACTAGACACGCTGTATTTTCTTTCGCTTCCTCTTTCTCTTGGTTCTCTACTAATCCTCGCGTTATGCCCAACTCGAGCCGGTCTTTCATCGTTTCTAGCTGGTTTAATTTCACTGACCGTCTTCGCGCCGTTGTTGCTCATACTTGCTGTATCAGTCGCTCTACTTATTTTGCGACCACTCGTTATTTTTCTTGCTGCATCAACTTTGCTTTCAAATTTTCTACCTTGACCTTTTGACAGCATTCGACCTTCGAAAACAGAGCTTGTACTAGCTGCCACGCCGTGGAAGGAGTGAGAAGTATCAACGGGGATTTTCATGCGGATTACACTCTCAACTGCACGTAATGCTAAAGTTTCTCCTAAACCACAAAAGGAAATCGCGATACCTTCACGACCGGCTCTAGCAGTGCGTCCGATGCGATGGACGTAACTTTCAGGATCACTTGGAATGTCGTAATTGATGACATGACTAATGCCAGGAACATCGATGCCTCTAGCTGCGATGTCGGTTGCAATCAGAACTTTTATTTTTCCTTCGCGGAAAGAATTAAGTGCCTTCTCGCGCGCAGCCTGGGTTTTATCGCCGTGAATTGCGGCAACCGAAACCGCATATTTCTCGAGGTAATTCCGAATCTTGTCTGCCGTAGGTTTAGTTTTAACGAAAACCAACGCCGCCGTAACGTCACCCTTAATCACCACATCAAGCAACAGCTCTGGTTTATTGGATTTCTCGACGAGGAAAACCTTCTGATTGATGCGCTCAACCGTGGTTGATTGTGGCGTAACTTCCACTTTTACCGGATTCTTCAGAATCGAACTAACAAGCCCAGAGATCGCGGCTGGCATGGTCGCAGAGAAAAGTAGATTCTGTCTTTTTTCCGGAAGTTTGGAAATAATTGTTTTGATGTCGTAGATAAAACCGAGGTCGAGCATTCGATCAGCCTCATCAAGCACAAAGACTTCCAGTTGCGAAAATTGTACGTATTTTTGATTCACCAAATCAAGAAAACGACCAGGTGTTGCGATCACAATATCCAAACCCTTAGACAGCGCCTTTATTTGATTGACCTCGCTTACTCCTCCAAAAATTACCGCATGCTTTAGGCCAAAACCCGCACCGTAAAGCTCGATATTTTCTGCAATTTGTGTCGCAAGTTCGCGGGTTGGGGTAAGGATCAAAACCTTGATGTGATTGGACTTAACCGGTTGGTTACTTTTTGAAAGTCTGTCAATAATTGGTAACGAGAAAGCGGCGGTTTTGCCGGTTCCGGTTTGAGCAATTCCGAGCAAATCTTTTCCTTCAAGTAGATGCGGAATCGCCTGAGCCTGAATTGGTGTTGGAGTGGTGTAGCCTTTAGCCTCTAGCGCAACAAGAATTCGTGGGTCGAGATTTAGTTCTGTAAAATTAAGCATTTTTAAACAAGTTAGTTGTATTGTCTCCTTGAACAATGGCCAGGATTCTAATAAAAAATCTTCGGATAGCAAGTTGCCAAACTGGCATTGAAGAGTAAAATTGGATTGTGTGTGGTTCTCATACTTTATCGCTCCATTCTTTCATCAGATGTTGATTTTTTCCCATCAACAGCTCCAACCCAAGTCTTTGCTGACTTCTTGACCTCATCCACCTTTTCCGTCACAAGCGAAATTCCTTCTTTAGTCGCAGAAATAGCATATCCTGGAAGTTTTGTAATTTCAGAAATCAGGAAACCAATATCATCTTTTGCATCACTAGCAAAGGCTCGTAGCTTTGCTGCGTTATTTTTGGAAACAAGAATCGCTGCAGAGATTGCTGCAACATGCATTACAACTTGGCCCATGCAAGACCACTAGCGTCCCGTTAACCAACTCCCAAATCTCTCAAAACCATTGAACCCCAAGGCTTCGTAAGCTACCAAAAGATTTTTCTATGTTTTTTGCGATGTGTGAAGTTGTTAGTTCCGCTAACAACAGAACTAAGAAACATGCAAAATACTTCCTTCGGGCAAAAGATAATTTTTTCTCAGATAACTTCGTTTGTTCCGTGGTATCAATTCGATAAAATTGTTGATGAGTTTGGGGGTGATTATCGGTACAAAAAGTTTAAAAGCCGTGACCATTTGTTGGTGATGATCTTTGCTCAATTGACTTACAGAGAAGGCCTCAGAGCGATTGAATCTTCTCTTAATTCACAAAGAGCGAAGTTGTATCGCATGGGCATTAGGTGTGAGAAAATTGCTCGCAATACAATCGCTAAAGCCAACGAAGTAAGAGATTACAGAATTTACGAAAAGTTAGCCAACATCTTAACCGCAAGAGCCAAAGAGCTCTACAGTAATGAGAAGGGATTTAGCAAAGGTCACGTGTGGAATATTCATTCCTCCTACAGAAAGGTCGGAGAAATGGTTTTTGATTTAGGTAAAAAAGGTGGCATCTATCATAAAAATCTGGAGCTAGTGCAAGAAAAGTCTTTATTGAACGAGTTTGTAGATAACAGGTAACATGGGGCTGTTGCAAATCCCCAAACAATTTCTTCATAAATTTCTTTAGTTTTTTTGATTATTTTCCTTGTTATTAAAAGTAGCTAAAGCTACTGTTTACTAGCCCTAATGGCACTTCTGACTTTCATAAATCAGCAAGTTTT
>CAMDJN010000095.1 GCA_945900795.1 Rickettsia typhi
CATAAACTTTTAACTCAAGAGCTTGCAAACCAAGTTGAAAATATCGTGAATCACCAGCCAAGAAAATGTTTAAATTTTAGAACTCCTTTTGAGGTTTTTTATAAAACTAAAACGATGAATTTGGTTGCGCTGGGAGATTGAATTCACCGGCTTTATCCGAAGATGATTTTCGCATGAAGATGGTAATTAAACATTTTTTATTCGGCGTTGTTTATGAATATAAAGGAAAATTCAAAATGGTGAAAGATGTATGAAAAAAGTTTTAATACTTGGTGGTTACGGAAATTTTGGAAGTCGGATTGTAGCCTCTCTAGTAAAGGCCAATATCGCGATCATTATTGCCGGAAGAGATCAAAAAAAAGCTGAAAAACTGGCGCAAAATTTAACAGAAATTTATCCAAATTGTAACGTCGAAATTGCAATTTTTGATGTAAAAAATGAATTAGCTGCACAGTTAAAAAACTTAAATCCTGCAGTTGTAATAAACACTGCCGGTCCTTTCCAGAACAGCGATTATAGCGTTGCAGAAATTTGTATTCAGCATTCGATTCATTATATCGATTTGGCCGATGGAAGAGATTTTGTTCGCGGAATTTCTGCGCTCGATGAAAAAGCCAAACAAGCTCAAACGCTTGTAATAAGCGGTGCTAGCACAGTTCCGGCTTTGAGTTCAGCGGTTTTAGAAAAGTATAAAAATGAATTTTTAGAAATTGATTCTTTGGTTTTTGGAATAAGTCCTGGACAAAAAGCGCAACGCGGTTTGGCCACCACCAAAGGAATTTTAACTTACGTCGGAAAACCTCTAAAGCCATGCTCAGGAAGCGATAAAACAAGATATGGTTGGCAAGATTTATATCGCGTAGAATATCCAGGTCTGGGCAAAAGATGGATGGCAAATTGTGATATTCCTGATCTTGATATTTTTCCATCTTACTATGGCATCAAGCGCATCAGGTTCTCAGCCGGTATGGAAAATACCTTGCCGCATCTTGGAATTTGGCTTTTTTCCTGGTTAGTAAGAATCGGCTTGCCGCTAAATTTACCAAAACATGCCGCATTTCTTTTGAAGATAAGTCGTTATTTTGATTGGCTTGGAACTGCAGATGGCGGTATGCATGTTGCAATTGAAGGTAAAGATAAAAATCAAAAAGCCAAAAGCGTGAAGTGGTTTATTATTGCCAAAAACGGTGACGGCCCGCAAATCCCGACAATTCCAGCAATTATTTTGGCTAAAAAAATTCTTTCAAATCAAATTACGGCTAGAGGTGCTATGCCTTGTGTAGCGCTGATAACTCTAGATGAGTATATGAATGAACTTAAGGAAGTTGAAGTGCAGCAATATTGCTTTTTGGATTAGAAAGTTCCTTTAGAGGTTCCCTTTATCTATTTTTATTTCAATTATTCAACCAGCTTGCTCCACTTCTTCCCCAAAAAATAACCACGATTCTTTTTTGCCTCCGAACTTGCTTCAACGAAACCCGCCTCAAGCTACTTAACAAAATCCAATATTCCCTTTGCCGCCGCTACTGCTGTGCTGAAGCAGCCTTGTAAGAGATAGCCGCCGGTTGGCGCTTCCCAGTCTAGCATTTCACCGGCCGCAAAAACTCCTGACTTGGCTTTTAACATAAACTTCTCATCCAAAGATTCGCTGCTAATTCCTCCTGCGGTGGAAATGGCGCGAGCGATATCTGTGGTTGAAGTGAGTGTAATTGGCAGATTTTTTAGGTAGCCGGCTAGTGCATCTGATGTTGCTTCCACTAGCTGATTGGACGGAATTAATTCATTGAGCAAAACGCTGGCTACTGGCGGAAATCCTGCTTTGCGCAAATAGTTGCTTAGCGATTTTTTGTCACGATTTTGTAATTTTTTTGCCAAATCCGAAGCCGACATTTCTGGGCGAAAATCTATGTACAAAACCGCCTCACCTTCTCTTTTAATGGTTTCACGCAAATCAGCTGATAAAGCATAAACTGCATTTCCCTCTATTCCCTGTTTTGTTATAATCATTTCTCCCTTACGGGAAACGTTTTTGTGCTTAACGGTCACAGATTTTAGAGGAGTTCCAGCAAATTTGGTGATCAAATAATCTGACCAATTGCTGACAAAGCCGCAATTAGATGGACGAAGCTTGGAAATTTTTACACCACATTTTGAAACTATATCAACCCAAGAGCCGTTTGAGCCTAGATGTGGCCAAGAAGCTCCACCAAGCGCAAGTAAAGTTGCCTCTGCTGTTATTTTGATTATTTTTTTATCAGCATCGCTAAAGATCAGATCATTACCATCAAATCCTTGCCATGAATGACGAGGGCGATAATGAACACCAAGATGATCTAGTCTTTTAAGCCAGGCCCTAAGTAATGGAGATGTTTTCATGCTGCGTGGAAAAACTCTTCCACTAGTACCAATAAAAGTTTCTTCTCCTAATTCTTCGCACCATTTTCGTAATTTTTGTGGATCATAGGCTTCGATGCACGGCGCAAGCCAAGTTGATGCTTCAAAATAGCGAGTTATGAGTTTTTCTAAAGGCTCGCTATGCGTTAGGTTTAAACCGCCCTTACCAGCCAACAAAAATTTGCGCCCCATCGTTGGCATTGCATCGTATATTGTTACTTGATGACCTGCCGTGGCAATAATTTCAGCCGCCATTAAACCGCTTGGTCCGCCACCGATAATTGCAATGTTTTTACTAGATTTCATTGTGTAGCTCGCTGTCCCTATTTTATTAAAAGTTAACGTTTCAAAGCGAAAGCTACGACCGGCATCATAACCTGGGAACGCAGACTCCTTGCCAACATTTAAATTCCGCGCATTGCACTTACAGCCGCTGCGGATGCCAAAACTAGGCAAGATATTGTCTCACAATTACATCTCGAAAATGGCAAAACTTTTACCGCGAGTTTTGATCGCCCGAATATCAGCTACACGATTACTCTTCGTCAAAGTAGCAAAAAACAATTGCTGGAATTCATTAGAAAAAATCATCAAAATGGGGCTGTTGCAAATCCCCAAACAATTTCTTCATAAATTTCTTTAGTTTTTTTGATTATTTTCCTTGTTATTAAAAGTAGCTAAAGCTACTGTTTACTAGCCCTAATGGCACTTCTGACTTTCATAAATCAGCAAGTTTTTAGCAA